>JAQVLM010000229.1 GCA_028704125.1 Opitutales bacterium | reverse complement strand
CGATTGTGCTGGATATTGGAGCCGGGTATGGAGAGTTCATCAACAATGTGGAATCTGCCGGAAAATATGCAATGGATTTGAATCCCAACACCGGTAAGAACGTGGATTCCGATGTCCGTTTCATTCAGCAGGACTGCAGCGAAACATGGCCGCTGGCCGAAAACAGCTTGGATATCGTCTTTACCAGCAATTTTTTCGAACACCTTCCGGACAAGGGGACTTTGCGTAAGACCCTGATCGAAGCGCATCGTTGCCTGAAGCCAGGAGGAAAGCTGATTGCGATGGGGCCGAATATAAAATACGTGCCGGGCTCTTATTGGGATTTCTGGGACCATTTTCTCTGCTTGACCGATTTGTCGTTGAGCGAGGCGTTGATGAACAACGGATATGCCATTGAAGAAAGGATACCGCGGTTTCTGCCATACACGATGGTGAATCAGCCTCAGTACCCGGTGAGCATGTTGCGCGTGTACCTCGGTCTTCCCATACTGTGGAGGCTTTTTGGAAAACAGTTTCTTGTGGTGGCATCCAAGAAGTGACCAGCGGTTTGGTCCCAGGTGCAAAACGACCATGGGGCTTCTCATTAACCATAAAAAAGGCACCCGTTTGAAGGGTGCCTTTGGTGTGTTAAAGGGATAATGGTTCCCTAAAACGGAGCAATCAGGCCGGGATCAGGTGCTGGACAGCAGCTTTTTCCTCGAGCAGCTCCGCTACGGTTGCGTCAATCTTGGATTGGCTGAATGCGCTTACGGGAACTCCCTGAACGATTTCCCATTTGTTTCCGCTTGAGCGAACCGGGAAGGAGGCGATCAAGCCCTTTTCGATCCCATAGCTGCCGTCGGAGCACACGCATACACTGTGCCAGTCGCCTGCCGGTGTTTCTCCCACCAGCGAGCGCACGGTATCGACGACACCGTTTGCCGCAGAAGCAGCCGAAGATGATCCGCGCGCCTGAATGATGGCTGCGCCACGCTTTTGAACGGTGGGAATAAAGGTATCTTTCAGCCACGCTTCATCGGTGATGACTTGCTGTGCCGGCTTTCCATTAATCTTGGCGTTGGTGAAGTCCGGATACTGGGTTGCGGAGTGATTTCCCCAGACTGCCATATTGGTGATCGCCGAGACCGGGACCCCGGCCTTCTGCGCCAATTGCGCCTTGGCCCGGTTTTCATCCAGACGGGTCATTGCAAACCAACGCTCGGATGGAATGCCCCTCGCGTTATTCATGGCAATGAGGCAGTTCGTGTTGCACGGGTTCCCGACGACGAGAATCCGAATGTCGGCTGCGGCGTTCTTTTCAATCGCTTGTCCTTGGCCGGTGAAGATCTTGCCGTTAATGCCGAGGAGATCGTTTCGTTCCATTCCAGCCTTGCGGGGAACGCTTCCGACGAGAAGTGCCCAGTTCGTGTCTTTGAAGCCCTCATTGAGGTCGCTGGTGGCCACGATATCCGTGAGCAGCGGAAACGCACAATCTTCGAGCTCCATGACAACGCCCTTGAGGGCATCCATTGCGGGAGGAATTTCGAGAAGGTTCAGAGCAACCGGCTGGTCGGGACCAAACATGCTTCCCGAAGCGATACGGAAGAGCAATGAGTAGCCGATTTGACCGGCGGCGCCTGTAACTGTTACGCGGATGGGTTTCTTCATACGCCGCGAAGCTAGATAGATCGTTTAGCGGTTGCCAACAAAAACCGAACGCCTATCGACAAAATTCTTTCGTTTTAACGGTATTTTCGCGGTATGCGACGGGTTCGAAATGAAAGCTGTCAGAAATGCGATGCGGAATAGGTTTTGAGGAATAACCGGATTCCGGATTTGTTCGCCCATCCGCGACAAATCAGCCGGTTTCCCGGGCTTTGACAGGAACTCCATTCGAAGGGATCGACTCAGCCAAGTAAGGAATAGGCCTCAGTCAGCAGTTCTTCGGTTTTTTCCCAGCCGAGGCATGCATCGGTAATGGATACCCCGTAGAGGAGTGTCGAAGGAGGGCGGGGGAGGTGTTGGCTACCTTCGCAGATGTTGCTTTCAAGCATGAGTGCTTTGATGGCGCTGAGCCCTGAGCTTTTCATGGCAAGGACCTCTCTGAAAACATGTGGCTGCGCTTCTGCCTCTTTTCCGCTGTTGGCGTGGCTGCAGTCGATGGTGACGGATGCGGGAAGCCTGTTGGCTGACAATTTATCGAGGCAGTTCTTCACGTCCGATTGGCTGTAGTTGGGTCCTGCATCTCCGCCCCGGAGAATGATGTGACAATGAGGATTCCCTCCTGTGGAGATCTCCGATGCCTGACCGGCCACATTGATGCCCATGAAGGTCATGGGTTGAGAGGCGGCTTTAATCGCATTAATTGCGGCTTCCACATTTCCAGATGTGGTGTTTTTGAAACCCAATGGCATGGAAAGCCCGGAAGCCATTTGCCGGTGGATTTGGCTCTCAGTTGTCCTTGCTCCAACGGCTGACCAACAAATGAGATCTGCGATGTATTGCGGGGTGATGGGATCGAGCAGCTCGGTTGCGGTGGGTAGACCGACTTCAATCAGGTCTCGCAAGAATGAACGGGCTTTGCGCAAGCCGAGATCCAGATTGCAGGAACCGTCAAGATTTGGATCCATGATGAGCCCTTTCCACCCAACGGATGTCCTTGGCTTTTCGAAGTAAGCCCGCATGACAATCATGACCCGGTCTTCAATCCGGTCCGAAATCGCTTTCAGCCGGCGGGCATACTCAAGTCCGGCGTCTGTGTCGTGGATGGAACAAGGTCCAACAATCACCAGAAGCCGTGGCGACTCTCCGAAAAGAATGTCGATGATCTGCCTGCGCCAATGGCTGACTTTTTCGGAGATTTGATCCGTTGTGGGGATGCTTTTGCGAATCTCAAGAGGTGTCGGAAGTGGCTGATACTGCCGGACATTAATGTCAAATACCGGTTTCATGATCTGAGCAGATAATCTAAATACTTATGAGGATTGGCGGCGTATGGGATCCGCCTATGGGATGGTTGTTGAATGCGAAGCCCCCATAGCCCGATGTCATGGTTTGATTTACGAAGAAAGCCTCTGGAGTGGCCCTCCAGAGGCTTCGGAAGACACAAATGGAAGAGAAAATCAGGATTTGGTTTTCTTTTTCTTCTGATCGATCCATCGGGAGATTTTCTGGATGGTCCAGTTCTCTTTGACTCCATCGACTTCAACGTCCACGGTTTGTCCCACTTTTCCGCCCATGAGGCTTTTTCCAAGGGGCGTCTTGTAGGAAATGATGCCGTTATCCGGATCTCCATCCCATGCCCCAAGGATAGAGTAACGCTGGGTTTTGCCCGAGCTGCCCTCTTTGAGTTCGACGATGGTTCCCACTGTAATAATGTCTGAAGTGGCGTCGGAGAAATCGGTCACCCTCGCTTTGTTGAGATCCTGTTCCAATTGGGCTTTGCGGGCCATGAGGGTCTGCTGGTCCTCGCGCGCCATCTTGTATTCGGCGTTTTCTCTCAAATCCCCATGTTCCCGTGCCACTTCGATTGCTTTCTTGTTCTCGGGAATCTTTTTCGAGACCAACACCTCGTATTCGTCTTTGCGCTCGCTGTAGCTGCTTTGCGACACGAGCAGGTAATCATCTCCCTTGTCTTCAGAGGTGTCGCGGACGGCAATAAGACTCTGAATGGAGGGGAACACCCGGATAAAACGAACCAAAAGCGATTTCTTGGTCAAGTCCTCGAAGCCTTGGTTGAGCATGAGGGTTTGGGCGAGATCCCGGGCCGTTTCCTCCGTGCATAGACTGAGGATGTCCGGAATGATCTTGTCATCATCCGTGATTGCGTCGGCCAAGGGAATCCGGCGTGCGCTAGCGTTTTGAAGCGACTCAAAGTCGATGGCGAAGAAAATCGCCTTCAAAAGGCGTGGGTTGATGAAGGGTTCAACGAGCTTCGCGTAGCGGCGGCTGTTTCTGTTTTTCAGCAACCAGAGCAGGATGGGTCCGCGGATGGTCTGGTCGTTCAACCAGCGATCGAAGGATTTCGCAAGCAACTCCTGACGTTCCCTTTCGACCATGAACTGAATGGCTTCGTTGCACAGCTTTCCATCACTGTGGCGGATCACCATGATGATCACATCCTCCCATTTGTCGGGGTAGACGCGTGTCAGCAGGTCAAGGAACCGTGGGTAGTAATTGGTGGGAAGTCCCTGAGCCAGTCCAACAAGATCTTCTTCGCTTTCGCGTATGATCGAAGCTGACGTGGGAGCGAGGCTTTCGACATCGGCCTGGGTGTCGCGGGCGAGGTCATTTCGAACCCATACGCCATGGAGGCGTTCGGCACGGTTGAGAACCCGCGTTTCAATGATAGCGTCTGTGAGGGTCTTGAGGACGTCCGGCAGGTATTTTTTGAGCTCTGCCTTGTCGTTTGAGAGATCGAAGAGACGTTCCGCCAGCAGGATCTTTTGCTTGGATTGCTGGGTGGCGTAAAACTCCTCCATGATTTCCTCTTCAGCCGTGATCGGCTCGTCCCGGAGTTCGAAGGGATCGGTTTTCTTGGCGGGAACACCGACCCTCGGTTCCTTGATGAGGAGTTTCTTTGTGGCCGTCCACCATTTGCGGGCCTTGGTCTCGTCCATGAGGTAGCTGAGCTGACGCTCAATCTCAATGGTAGTCGCCTTGCCTCCCTCGCATCCCTCAAGAACGGCGATAACGATGTCGATGGGCTTTTTCTTGAGCATTTCCGCGACGACGTCCGGCTCTTTGCGGGCTTTGACGAGAATGTGGTTCTCAGGAAGCACTTCCAGCTTGCCGACACAGAAAGCCGGATCCATCGGGTGTCGCTTCTTTCCCTTTTCGAAATCAATGATCAACCGCTTTTGTGCAGCATCATACTCAATGATTTGTCCGAATCCCCAACTGCGGTGTACGCAGTAGGATCCACTTTTCATGGACGACAACTCTTTTCTCGCACCTGCGAGCTTGGCGTCGCCCTTGATAAGATCCTCAATAGCCCGATCGTTCATAATAATATTGCGCTCTGTTTCCAGATGAGCCGATGATTATTCAATACTTTTTGGACCTGCTGCAAACTCTTTTCTTGGAGAAGGCATTCTCTTTCTTTTTGCAAGGGCTTGATATGGGCTCAGCGGGAGGTCGAAACGGGTGCCAATAATCTTATCAAAAATCAATGCTTCCAGAAAAACAATCATCCGATCCCGCCGGGGAATCCTCCAGCCGTAAAGATCATTCGCACCGTGCGGACGCTGCATGGCGGCATACGGTGGATCGGATTGCAGCTTTTGAGCATCGTTTGGCAACCCGGTCCGGAGCTGCGGGTGAAAGCTGGGCGCTGGACGGCGATGACGCTTCCTACCGATTGTTTGCTGGGGTGGTCCGTCATCACGCTTTGTTGTCCTACTTTTTGGAGCAGTCTGTGAAACGGGCGCCGAAAGCGAGGCTGAAAGCGGCTTTGATGCCATCGATTTTCGAGCTTTACGAGAACGTGGGAGATCCGGGCAGGGTGGCGAGAATTGTCCACCATGCGGTTGAGATGATCCGGCGTGAGTTTTCCGCACGTGAGGGCGGGTTTGCGAATGCGGTCATGCGCACGATCGCCTCCGGTATGCCTGAAATGCTCGTTGAACTCGAGCGGACAGCAAGATGGAGTATCTTGTTGAGTCACCCTGAGGAGTTGGTGAAGCGGTGGATGGGTGCTTTTGGCGCGGACCGCGCGATTGATCTGATGAAATGGAACCAGCGGGTGCCGGAGTTATATGCGAACGATG
>JAQVLM010000228.1 GCA_028704125.1 Opitutales bacterium | reverse complement strand
CCTCGGGAAGAGGGTTGTTTTCTGGCATGTATCCGATGCGGGTCTTGATTTCATCGGGGAAACGGGTGACGGACAGGCCCGCAATGAAGGCCGAACCCGAAGTAGCGGGAAGGAGGCCGGAAATGATGCGCATGAGGGTGCTTTTGCCCGCACCATTTGGGCCAAGCAATCCAACCACTTCACCTTTGCGGATGACGAACGAGACCTCCGATAATGCTGTCAGGCGTCCGTATTGACGGGTGAGGTTAATGGCTTCGATGCTTGGAGTGTCCACGGTTGAATGTGTTGGGGATTGGCCTTGTAAGTGAGGCTTCAGGGGATTCTGCCCTCGTCGTAGTCGATGAGATCGGCAAAGGTCATGAGGTCTGCCCGGTCGGAGACCCCCATGGATTGTTTGAGCTCAGCGATTTTTTCCTGTCCGGTCTCGCTGAGTCCCGTCTGGCAAAGTTTTTTGTTCCATTCCGCGACGCGCAGGTCGGTGGGTAGGAGCGCGTTGAGCCGGCTTTCGAGTTCCTTATCGGATGCGCTATCCTTCACGGCGGCGATCACATCCTGGGGGTCTATTCCGAGGTGCATGCACAGGAAAAGGTCAAAGCCCTTTGTGAAGTTGCGCTGGTAGCTTGCCGGAAGCCCGCCGTTGAGGTGCTTGCGGATCTTGGCGATGAATCTGGGCAGGTAAAGGAGTCCGTTGGAATGGGGAATGTAGGGCGACGGCAGGTCAGTGAGAATGGCCCCTGTCGGGCCGTCGGCCGTTCCGGCGAATTGCTTGCGGTAATCCATGCTCATGGCCAATCGATGGTGGAATATAGCGCTTGGGTCAAGCGTAGGGCTCAATGCTTCCCTTACAAACAGAAAAGAGCGTCCAGTTCTCCTTTTGCGCCACCTCCGGGATGACGGTTCCGCTTGCGATGATCTGGCGCCCTCGAGAGAAGGCGCTCCAGGCCTGTTGTTGGCGCATGGGATCGAGGTCGGTGAACACGTCGTCGAGAAGGACGACCGCCTTTTGTTGGAGTTTCGTTTCGAGCAAGTCGAGTTGGGCGAGTTTGAATGCAAGGATGAAAGTGCGCTGTTGTCCCTCGGATCCGAAGTTGCGTGCGTTGGAACCATCAACGGTGAAAACGAAGTCGTCCCGGTGGGGACCGATTGAGGTAGATCCGGATTGGGTGTCGCGGGATTCGGCTTTGCTGAGAAGTGTGTTGAATGCCTCTGGATCAGGAAGGCTGCAGGACGGCTCGTAGTTGATCGAAACGTTTTCCGCTCCGGCCGCAAGGTGTTGATGGATCGGGTCGAGAACCGGAAGGAGCGCGTCCATCCACTGGCGCCGTCCTTCGACCAGTCGGTATGCTGCGGGTGCCATGACCTGGGAAAACGCACGGACCACGGATGGTCCGGATGCGTTTTTGAGGGCCTGGTTGCGGGCGCGTAGTGCCTTGTGGTAGGTGCTGAGCGCTTCCAGATACTCGGGGTCCATCATGGACAGGAAAAGATCCATGGCTCTTCTGCGATACTGTGGGTCCCCCTTGATCCATTGCGCGTCTTCCACATTGAAGGCCAATGTGGGAAAGGTTCCGATGTAGTCCGCTAGACGCGTGACGGGGTTTCCGTTCACCAGAATGCGCTTCGAGCGGGGTTGGATGCGGATCTCGACTTCATCGGTTTTTCCGGAGTCACTGCGAATCCTGAACCACAATCCCGCTTCGGGTGAACCCTTACGGATCAAGGGGAGAGTGTCGGAAGTGCGGAAAGAACGGAGGGTTCCCACATAAGCTATGGCCTCCAGAAGGTTCGATTTGCCTTGTCCGTTCGATCCCGCAAAGAGGGCCGGAGTGGATCCGTCCAACGCAACACTGAGTTGCTCGATGTTCCGGAAACAATGCAGGTTGATTTGCTCGATTCGCATGGGAGGGCGGCGTGTTTCTGATCCTAAGCTTCAGTCGATTTCGATGACTTCCGATAGTCCCGATTGGTTGTGAACGAAGCCGGCGGCTGTGTCCTGTATCGCATTCAGCAGGGCTTGCCAGTCTTCCGGGCGGTGATCGCGCATGCCACTGACCCGCAGTGCGCGGGCAGCTATGGCCGGGTCGACTCCAAGTGCGTCGAGGACGTGGGACCCCGTGTGCGCGGAAGAACATGCGGACCCGGAGCCGATGAGAAACCCGCGTTTCTCGAGCTCAATGATCCATTCCGTTCGGCTGCCATGGGGTGGCGCGAAGGCGATCGTGTTCCAGAGCCCGGGCAGCGATTCACCAAAGATGGATACGCCGGGGATCCTTTCTTTGAGCTTTTGAATCCAGCTTTGTTTTTGGGTCTGGCGGGCGAGTAATTCCTGCCCGTCCCAGTGTGCGGCGGACTCGAGGGCACGTGCGAGGGCATGAATTGCCGGGTAATCCCCGGTGCCACTGCGAATCCCGTGTTCCTGACCTCCTCCGCGCTGGCCGGTGACCTCCCAGAATTTTCCCGATACTTTGAGGATCCCGATGCCCTTTGGCGCTCCAAACTTATGACCGGAGCTGCAGAAAAAATCAACATCCCTGAGACCCTGTAGGGGCATCTTTCCGATCCACTGGGCCATGTCGGAAAAGAAAGGGACTCCGGAATGGCGACAGATTCCCGCATAGTCGATCCAGGGAAGAATCGTCCCGGTCTCATTGTTTGCCGCGATGGTGATGACGAGGCATGGAGACCCTCCGTTTTTTTGCATCCCGGTGAGGGTTTGTTCGAAATCGGAAACGGGCAGGGTTGGGTTGAAGAAACGGACCCGGCCTGGAAAATGCAGTTTGAGGGATTCCCTCACACAGGCATGCTCCATGGATGAACAAAGCACATGCCCTTGGGGGTTCCCGCGTGCGCAGGATGCGATGATGATGTTTGCTGCTTCGGTGGCGCCGGAGCAGAACACGAGCCCGGATGAATCAATGCCCAGCAGATCCGCGATCAGCCCCCTGGCCTCCTCTATCCGCGCCCGGACTTTGGCGGACGTGCGGGTGGGACTGGACGGATTTGTCCATGCTGTGTCCTGTGCCTCATTCCATGCCAGCCGGGCGGCGTGAGTCATGGGCACCGTTGCGTTTGCATCGAAATAGAGCATGGGCGCGCGGGACAATAACTTACTCCGGAAGTTGGATGACCTGTCCCGGTTTCAGATCATTGATGTCTTTCAGGAGCGACCGGTTTTTTTCAAAGATGGCCTGCACCCGGTCCGGGCGGCCATAGAAGCGCATGCTGATGCGATAGAGGGTGTCTCCTTTTTCGACAGTGTAGCTTCGTGTGGTTGGGTTGGCGCGGGGTGGCTGGCTTCCGGACGAAGGTTGTTGTGAGGCGACCCGTTCAGGCTGGGTGTTCGGGGCAGCGGTTGGTGCCGTGGCTTGGGCGGATTGGGCCGGCTGCGGGTTTTGCGTAGCCGTAAGAATCGCCAGTTGGCCCTTGAGCGTGTTGTTTTCCGTTGCGAGCCGGCGGTTGTCTTTTTCCAAGCGGTCGATGGTGTCGAGGAGATCCGCCTGATCAAGGGCATTCCGGAACGGGTTTCCGGGAAGTTGCGAAGCATAGAGTCTTTTCGCTGAGAGGATCATGTCCTCTACCATCGGTGCCTCGCGTGAGTCGGGTTTCTGTTCCAGATATTGCTGGAGGTGATATATGGCCCGGATCGGATCCTTTTTGTGGTGGAGAAAGATAGCCCCAAGCTCCAGGTGGGACTCGGGTGCGGAGGGCCTTTTGTGGATGACCTTTTCAAAAAGCACGATGGCTTTGTCCGGATTTCCCTCCCTCATGCGTTGTTTGGCGGTGACGTAGGATGGGTCCAAGGTCTCTTCAACCAGTGTTTTGCGTTCGTGCGGGCATCCCGCCCCGAGAAGGGCAAGAAAGGCAAACAGCATGGCAAAACAGACGGGTTTCATTTCGAGCCTATTGAACGGATGGCAGCTGAGGGGTCAATGGTGAAGCTTGTTGGTGGTGTTCATGCCTTTTAGGGCTGTCGTATGTCATGGCCCGTCTGTTCGCACCCACGGCAGCGCCCGGATGCGTTCGAAGTTTCCCATGGCGAGCTGTTGCCAGAGGTTGATCACCTCATCGGGTCCGAGTCTTTTGAGAACATAAATGGAGTCGGCTTCCCCGGGGATCTCAAGAATGGCTGTGCCTTTTCGGGTGGCCGCTATCGCCCAGCCGCTCCCGTGGGTCAATACCGCTTCCGGAAAGGCATCATCATCGTTTGTGGAACGTTTCCGGAGTTCTTTTAATACCGCAACCATCGTTTTGTGATCCGGATTCAGGCGGGTTACTCCTTTTGTGTCTGTGATCTGATAGCTCATGCGTCCACTCGTTGCGATTCCCAGAATACGCAGGTTTTGGATATTTCCGCAACACCCATGGTAATCGGATCAAGGGATGCCCGAGTTCGGCTGGTTCAGCGGCGTTATGCCTCTTATTCGTGCTTTAACTCAATCCCCGCAAATGGTGCTTTCTGGTAGTGAACCAATTCGATGGTCGTCAAGAGCCGGTAGGACGGTGTCACTTGTAGCAATCCCTTGATCCCGTCAGTCGTGTACATGTAGGGTGGGCAATAGCCTTTTGCGGTGGTTCCGTCTACCCCCGTAATCACGAGTTTATCTGTGTAGGGAATGCCTTCGCCCTCATTTGGGGTGATTCTGGCGATGGAGTTCCATTTGATCTCCATCATGCTGTTATTGCGTTCGAAATCGAGGGTTTCGCTGGGTTGATCGCCGAGCCAGCATGCGTTTTCGTTGAGTCTGGATTTGGAGAATGCCGCTTGCTCAATCAAGAACCTGGAAGCATCCCGCTTGGTGACTTCTGCGACATGCGTGCCCCATTGATTGGCGGAATAGGTTGATAGTGTCTCGTGCATGAAATCGATTTCGATCAGTCCATCCGCCTTGCCAAATGCCTCGCTCAGGTCAAAGGACACCTCACCGAGACTGCTGTCCCCAACGAAATACCCCCATGTGCCTCCCTTGAGCGTGGTCCCATCTCCCAGAAATACGGTGGCGATGAGGCTCTGATTGTTAAACCATGGGTCCTCGTAGTCGACGGGCCCGAACTGGATCCGATCGATGATCGCGAAAGGCAGTTGCACGCTGTAAGGATGGTCGGGACGCCCGATTTTCAGCTCGAGCATGTCCTCTTCCCATTCGACCGTGGTGGGAACATCTGTCCGGATTCTGGAGCCATGGGCATGGCTCACCACTTTCCGGTAGAATTCATTCAGTTCCGTTTCGTCGCCGTTTTGATACTTCAGGACTACGGTAGTCTTGTTGGCGGTTTTCGGGGGCTGCCCGCAGGATGCGGCGACAAGAACAAAGGCTCCCAGTAGTGTGCGCACAAGGATGGCGAGGAGTATTCGTGGTTTCATGATAGTGTATGGTTTTTGTGTAGTGGAAAACGATCCGGCGGTGTCGAGTATGGTGATGGAGTTCGGGATAGTCCAGTCTACTTCTCATTTTCCGGACAAGATCAGGCACAGCTTGGAGGTGGCATCCCTCCAGAGCGCCTCAAGTGGACCGCGTTTGAAGTGTCGGATCCAGATTTTGGAAAACGTCCACTGGAGGAGAATCAGAACCAGGCCAAGGACTGCGGCCTCCGCGAACCCGATCCGTCCGCCCAATCCGAGTCCAGCCGGTCCGAAGACGAAGACTCCAACCGCAGAGTGGAACAGGTAGTGTGTGAGGCTCATACGCCCGAAAGCGGTCAACCTTTTGAGAATAGCTTGTATGCTCCCGAACTGAATCCACAACACTCTGAG
>JAQVLM010000227.1 GCA_028704125.1 Opitutales bacterium | reverse complement strand
TTTCCTGACCCGCAAGACCATGCATCGGCTCATGGAGCCCTTCTGGATCGAAAACACCATGCTGCTGCCGCTCAAGGAAGTGTGCGACGCACTCAAACAAGCGGCCCGCGAGGAGACCGATGAAAAATCCGCAGATGAACTGGATGACGCTGCCCGGAGGATCATGGCATGCGCAAACGGAATCGCGGATGCCGTTGCATTGGGTGACGAAAACCACGTTTACTGGGTTGAATCCTATGGAAAATCCGGGCTCAACACGCGACTAAGGTCGGCGCCAATTGACGTATCCGGGATTCTAAACGAGCTGCTCTTCACACGGGAAACCTCCTGTCTGATGACCAGTGCCACTCTCACCACAGCCGACGGCATGGAACGGTTCAAGCAATCCTGTGGTGCGACCGGCATCCCTGAGGGGATCGAGCAATCGCCCTTCGATTTCAAGAATCACATGAGGGTCGCGATTGCGACAGACTGCCCACGACCCAGCAAAGAGGAAGGCAAGATGGACTTGGACTACCTCTCCGACATGATCGCGTGGTGCGCGAATCGAGTGGAAGGGGGAACCTTGGTGCTCTTCACCAACCACAAGGAAATGCGAACGATCGCGGACCGCACTCAATCCGCCTTCAACCGGGCCAACCGCGAGTTACTCATTCAGGGAATCGATGGCAAACCCAACACCATCATCCCGAAGTTCAAGAAATTCGGAAACGCGGTCTTGTTCGGGACCGACACCTACTGGACCGGCGTCGACATCCCCGGACCCGCCCTGTCTCAGGTCATTCTCGTGCGCCTGCCGTTTGGCAACTTCTCCGATCCCATCGAGCAGGCCCGCAAAGAGCATTGCCTGGCGCGGGGAGGCAATCCCTTCGCGGACATTAGCCTGCCCAACGCCCAAATCAAGTTCCGACAGGGAGTGGGTCGGCTTATCCGGAGTGCCAACGATCGGGGGATTATCACGATACTCGATTCCAGAATCGTGAACCAGTCCTACGGCAACTCATTCATCGCGACACTGCCCAACCGGCATTACCAACGTTTCAGCATCGACAACAGGGAACACGCCTTCCCATCCGCTCAAGGTTGAAGATTTTCAAATTCCGTGGCAGATTAGTCGCATTGAAATCCCCATCCGCAGATTTCCTTCACGGACCGGATACCGAAGTGTAGCCCCACCTTATCCGATATGCCTGAAATATCATCCCCCACTATCGCACCATCGGACACCCGTCGACTCGGACGCTGGCGCCGGTATGCGGCAATTAGCTTACTTTCTATTCTGATTGCCCTCATCATCGCGTTGCTATGGTTTCATCCTTTCCGATCCAAGGATACTCTACTGAACGTCACCTACGACGCCAACCGCGAGCTGGTTGCGGATCTGAATGCCGCGTTCGCCGCAGCCCATCCTGACATCCACCTCCGGGTATCCCACGAAGGCTCCATCAAGCAAGCCCGCAGCATCATCGAGGGATTGAATGCCGATGTCGTATCCCTGGCATGCCGGGAGGACCTCGAAACCATCCGCTTGAGGCGGGAATTCATTCCGCCCGACTGGGAATCGCGCCTCCCCAACCTGTCCAGCCCCTATGCTTCCACCATCGTGTTCCTTGTCCGTACCGGGAACCCCCGGGGGATCAAGGATTGGAGCGATCTCGAAGACCCATCCATCCGCGTCACGGTTCCCCATCCGATGACAAGTGGGGCAGGCCGATGGGCCTATCTCGCAGTCTATGGATCCGCGTTGCTTGAAAAAGACGGAACCAACGAAGCCGCCATCCAAAGAGCGACCCGGATCTTCTCCCATGCGGTCATCCCCGAAGCCGGAGCCCGGAGTGTGCTGGCATCGTTCATGTCCCGGCCCTTCGAAGACGTCCTCCTCACATGGGAACACGAAGCGCTTCGGATTCACAGAGCGTTTCCCGCGCTCTACGAAGTCGTCTACCCCTCCCGTTCCATCCTCGCCAAGCCCGTGATCACCTGGCTGGACGCCTATGTCGATAGCCGCCAATCGAGAAAAGCCGCTGAAGCCTATGTTCGTTTCCATTTCTCACCCGAAGCCCGGGCCCTTTACGAGAAGCACGGCATGCGGATTTACAAAGATCAGGAAATCCTCCCCAGTCCACCAGCGGATGCTCCACCCATGGAGCTGTTCAGGACCGAGACCGTTCTCGGTGACTGGACCCTGATCCGCGCCTCGCATTTCGAGCCCGGAGGCCTGCTGCCCCGCATCCTCAAGACGCGCACGGCCCGCGCCGGAGGCATCGAATAGAGCCAGATCGTTGGTCTAGTTTGTATTGCTTTTCGAGCACTGGAGGATGATGATTTTGCCTTTCCTTGAGATCAACCTCACGGGAATCCTACTAATCAACGCTTACTATCATGCACAATATTCTCAAAGTCAGTCTGTTCAGCTTGCTGCCTGTGTGCGCATCGGTGGCCATCGCCGAAGAACCGGCGGTTATGGATCAAGTGGCAGTTCCGGCCGCTGTGGAGTCCGTCAAGATCGCCGGACACAGTGTCGGGAAAGTAACCCTCCCATCCGGCTATACGCTGGAGCAGGTGCGCAAGGCCGCCATTCAGGCAGCATTGGCCCGCGAGTGGGAGCTCGTTAAGGACAGCCCGGATCAGTTGATCATCCACCTCGAGCACCGGGGATACGACTCCACGATCACGATCGTGATGGAGGCCACCAGTATTGAGCTGTTCTCGGATTCCTACAAGGTAAAGAAAAACAACCGGATTCCCGAAGATCCGGAAAAATGGATCAAGAACCTCAAGAAGGACATCCCGGCTTATCTTGCCCGCATGTAAGCGGTTTGTATTCCAATCCCCGCCTGTGCCCCCGATAACGGGATGCCGTTAACGGGGCACAGGCAATGAGATCAACTCAAGCGCCTGAGCACACTCAGGTAATTCCAAAGGGGTCCCACGACCCCTTTTTTGCGCAAGCGCCGCGACACTTCATCAAAAGCCGGACTGTGTTCCAGATCGACCCAGTTTGCGGACTCCCGCGCGAAGTCCGAGATACGGTCCATCAGCCCCGCCTCTGTCAGTCCAGGTGCGATGTAGTAGCTGGGCATCAGCAAACTGGAAGGGCTGGCATCACCCCCTTGGGCCACGCTCACACTATGAAGTGAGGTGCGCGGATACACCCGCATCCCGATCGACGGAAAAAACAGTCCATGATGGATCCGCTTCGAGTTCTCGAACGATTCCGAAAGGGTCCCGGCTGTTTCTCCCGGACCGCCGAAAATAATAAAATGGCAGAAGTCGATCCCTGCACTCAGCATGAGTTCCGAGCTTTCACGGATGTCTTCAAACGTGAAATCCTTGTGGTAACTTTTCAGAACCCTATCCGATAGGCTGTCGGAACCGAATTCAACATGCCGCAGGCCGGATGCTTTGAGTAGATCAACCAGATCACGGTCCAGGTGCTTCGGCCGCATAAAGCACCCCCATGGCAAGGGAGACCCACGCGCAATCAACGCCTCGCAAACGCCCTGGACATGCTCCCTGGACGTATTGAAAACCGAATCCACAACAAAGACATAGCGGGCGCCCATCGACTTGAGCGATTCGAATTCGTCCGCGATCGAAGCCCCATCCCTTTTGCGGTAGCGCCGGCCCTCAATCACGGGATAGGTGCAATAGCAGCATTTCAACGGGCATCCGCGCTGGGTCTGAAGGTTGGCCATGCCACCGTCCCGGAGGTAGTAGGCAAAGAGCCTCGGATCCCGCAAGGGGATATCGGTTTTGAATCCCCCATACATCTGAACCGGATTCACTTGAATCACGCCCGATGCATCCACATACACCAGACCTGAAATCGACTCGGGCGCCTGGCCGGCAATCAAAGCCGCCATCGGCGCCTCCCCTTCCCCGGAGATCCCGTAGTCGGGACTGCAATACTCGAAAATCTCACGTGGCATCACCGAAAATCCACTTCCGCCAAGGATGACCGGGGCATTGCACGCATCGCGTATCCTCCGGATGAGGTCGCGCACGGCGTCGACGAAAAACTCGCGGACACTGATCCGGACATCATCGATGTTGCGCAGACTCAGCGCAATCCAGTCCGGCTGGAAGATCCGCAGGGTTTCAACCACCGATTCCCAACTGTCGAGATTGAGGTCCACGATCCGGGTCTCCACACCCGCCCGACGCAACGCTCCCTCCACATAGGCAATACCCAGCGGATAGACTGGATAAGGATTGTCGCAGGTATTCGGATTAACTAACAGGACTCGTTTCACAGCGGATTTCAAAGGGCGCATCCTTTTGACGAACCCGTGGCAAGCCAAGAAAAAACGGCTCCCATGATCCGCTCGACTTCAACTGCAGGGATTGGAACATTCGGCGACACGTCCCCATCGGACTGGATGGAGATCGAAAACAAATGAAAATAGGTTGATCCTGTTCCGTCCCCTGATCAGGATGAATCCCGTCATTCTCATGCTTCCCCAAGCCCTCATATCCCATCGTCCTGAACCGCTCGCCGATCTTCTGATTGAACAATTGCGCGCTGAATGGAGGACGTGGGGCCTGGTTCCTTTGGAAATCGTGGTGCCCAACCACGAAACCGCCCGGTGGCTGACGCTCCGGATAGCGGATACCCTTGGCATTTGCACGATGATCCGGTTCTCCTACCCCGAGCGCTTCTTTCAGGAGCGGCTCCAAAGAATTCCCGGGCATGCCTCCACTGAGCCTCCATCCGGACCATCATCGCGGCATGCGTGGACGCTCAGGATAAGGGAGCGGATGGCAACGCACGCGCATGAAATGCCAGGCATCACACCCGAAACCAACCGGATGCCAATCGCCGCAGAATGGGCATCCGTGATCGAAACGTGCTCCCGCCACCGGATCGAATGGTGGCATAAATGGAGACAGTTCGAGTCACCGGAAGCTATTCAGTCCTTTCAACCCCGGATTTGGGACTTTCTATTTTGTGCAGACACAGAACCGCCGTCCTGCCTTTACTATGATTGGGCAAATGCAATTAAAGACGGAGTCCTGAGCCATGCTTCCGCTGCTTCGGGGCCCGCTGTCCACTTTTTCGGTTTCTGGACGATGACACCGGTTGAAATCGGCATCCTCAGGGCACTGGCCGGGCACAGTCCGGTAAAGATCTATGCGGTCCTACCCACGGGGTCCTATCTTCAGGACGTGGACCGGCACTCGGTCTCCCATGACCTGGAAGGGGACGAAAGCCCCATTCCAGATACGTCGACGATCAGTTCGCTCTATTCGATCCATGCCGAGCTGGGATCCCTCGCGAGGGAAATGCAGGCACTGTTGATTGAACACACCGATTTCAACGCGATCGACGATCCGGACACCACGCATCCGCAATCACTCCTGAGCCGCCTCCAACTTGCGATCCATGACCCGGAAACTCCCCTGCCACCGATTGTAATGAAGGGGGATATCGACCCTTCGATGGGTGTGCATTCCTGCACCAGTCGCCGGAGGGAACTCGAGGTCCTCAAGGCGTTGATCCAGCAAAGGATCGAAGCGGAACCCGGCCTCTCCCTCGAAAACATCCGGGTTTACTCACCGGACCCGGATGCATACGCAGGGCACCTCCACATGGTATTCGGGTTTCCGGGTGATCCGGATGCGATCCCGGTCCGCATTCAGCATCCCGGATCGGATGGGCCCGAAGGAGCCGCACGCGCCGCACTGGAGGTGCTTTCGCTGATCCCTTCGGAATGGAAACTCCAGGATTGGCAATCCCTGCTCGAATCTCCCGCGGTCATGCAG
>JAQVLM010000226.1 GCA_028704125.1 Opitutales bacterium | reverse complement strand
AACCTCATCGATAAGGGGGAAGGATCGCTTCCGCTCGACGCGAGTTTGGGTGCTGCGATTGAAGTGGAACGTCACAGAGATACTTTTGTGTCACACGTTAAGAAGGGTGGATTTGTCGGATCCCTTATTCTGGGACTTGCTTCTGCCGCGCTGCTGATTGCCATCTATAAGATCATGCAGGTTACCGCGTTCCGTGTGCCGAGTGGCGATTTCGTCTTGGACCTAGCGGAAGATGTGAAGCGTGGGGATACCGAAAGCGCACTTCAGAAGGCCCGTGGATTCCCGGGAATTGCGGGTGCGATGTTTGAGGAAGCGGTAGAAAACGCCAATCAGCCCCGCAGCCTGATCGAAGAATACCTTTCTGTTAAGATCATCATTGCCCGTCGTAAGCTCGAAAGTCTCCTTCCTTTCATCGGGATCGTGGCCGCGGCTGCTCCTTTGATGGGGCTATTGGGAACCGTTGTCGGGATGATCAAGACTTTCAAACTGATCACGATCTTCGGAACCGGCGATGCGCGGCAGTTGTCCGATGGTATTTCGGAAGCACTCGTGACCACGGAGCTTGGTTTGTTTGTGGCGATTCCTTCCCTGATCATCCACGGGATCCTGAGTCGCATGGCCCGTGGAAAGTGGGGTCAGCTCGAACAGAACGCAATCGTATTCCTGAACGACGTCAAGGAAGACTGATGCCGACGGATTCGAATTCATAACAGAATCAGCAAGGCTCAGGATATGAATTATCTTATCGAAACGATATGGGGAAACTGGGTGAGTGGTGGGATTGTGATGATCCCGCTGTTTGCGCTGGCGGCCTATATATTCGTGATTGCATTTGGGATGCTCAAGTATCTCAAGGCAAAGAAGATCGACACAGATCAGGAGGACCTCTGGCTGGAATGGGTGAACAACCCGGACAGTGCGGAGGGTTCTGCGGGTGAAGTCATCCGCTATACCCGGCCTTGGCAAGGTTCAGCGGATTCGGTGCGTCGCCGCTTCTTTGAATTTAGGGAGAGCGCATTGGCAGACGTTGAACGGAAGTCCAAGTTTCTGTCGTCGCTTGTTGCAACCGCTCCTCTGATGGGCTTATTGGGAACGGTGCAAGGGATGTTGATCACCTTTCAGGGCATCGCCAGCTCGGGTGGAAATCAGACCGTGGACATGGTTTCAAAGGGAATCTCCACTGCTTTGATCACCACCCAGACGGGACTCATGATCGCGTTGCCGGGTTTGTTTCTGGCCCTGATTGTCCGCCGTCGCACCCGTGCAATCCAAGACTCTTTGAACCGGATGGAAGGCTTGATCATCGGCAGTCGCGTGGAAGAATAACGCCCAAATCGAAATGAGGAATATGCCATGTTAGGTAGAAGACTATCAGATGCAGAGGACAGTGTCCGGATCGATTTGTCACCCATGATCGACTGTGTGTTCATTTTGCTCATCTTCTTCATCGTCACCACGGTGTTCGTTGAGGAGAGCGGTTTCGAAGTGAATAAGCCAGATAGCGGGGGACCCGCTTCCGACTTGAATGTCCAGATCACTACTATTGAGGTTCGGGATGACAATACCGTCTATTACAATGGACGGGACATCGGAATTGACGGGGTGCAGGCGATTGTCAAGCAGTCACTGGCTCAGGATCCGGAGGCTCCCATTCTGATTCAGGGTGGCGAGAAGGCCCGGCACGACGTTTTTGCGCGGGTCTATGGTGAGGTCCGGTTGACCGGTGCTTCGAAAATCAGTTTCAAATAGCCAATCAAGGGGTCCAGTGATACGGGCCTTCATGGAGAAATTGGAAGTATGTTAAGTAGAAACAGTTCAGAATCGGATGACGATGATGTCTCAATCGACCTCTCGCCCATGATCGACTGCGTGTTCATTTTGTTGATCTTCTTTATTGTAACCACGGTATTCGTCGAGGAAGCGGGGATTGACGTGGTACGTCCCGACGCTCGTAGTTCGATTCGGTTGGAGAAGAACAGCATCTTGATCGCGATCAGCCCTGAGAACAAGGTGGTCTATGGTGGCCGCGACATTGGTGTGCAGGGTGTGCGGAATGTGGTCCGAAGCTTGGTGATGCAGGACGACTTGCCCGTGATCATTCAAGCGGATAAGGAATCCAGCCATGGAATCTTCCGGCAGGTATATATGGAAGCCAAACTGGCGGGTGCGAAGAAGATCAGCTTCTCGACTTTCAGGTGAGTATCAAAGGGAGACAATCAAGATGAACGAAGAAGAAACGATGTCCGCCAAGGTACTTGATAAACTGAACACCCCGGTAGGGTTGGGGTTGTTGTCGGCTTTGGCGTTGTTTGTGATGATTCCGATGATCCAAGCGATTTCCACGGGTTTGAAGGATCCGACGCGTTTGGCCGAGATGACCTTTGTGATTCCCCCACCTCCTGCGATGGAAGTTGAGGCACCTCCTCCTCCCAAGAAGGAAGAAAAGCGTGAGGAACTTGAAATCGACAAAGAGCCGCCAAAATTGTCCTTGGACCAGTTGGAAATGGCGTTGAATCCGGGATTCGCCACCGATTCGATGGCGGGATTTTCGATGGATTTGGGACTCGATGACATGATGACGGATGTTACCGAAATGATCTTCGAAATCGAAGACGTTGAAGAAAAACCCCGTCCGGTTCGCCAGATCGAGCCGATTTACCCTGCGGAGTTGAAGCGCCGTAAGATCGGGGGACGTGTTGACATCGAATTCATCGTTGACCAACAGGGCAATGTGTTGAATCCGCGTGTCACCCGGACGGATCATCCCGATTTTGATCGTCCCGCTTTGGATGCGATCCGTCGCTGGAAGTTCACACCAGGAAAACAAGGCGGCAAAGCGGTGAAAGTCCGTGTGCGCGCTCCTCTCGTATTTACCCCCCGTTAACCTTTAGAAAACCATGAAAAAAATCTTAGTCTTAACCGCCATTACCTCGATGGGCGTTGGCCTTTCGGCTCAGCTCCCACTGGATCGACCCACCTTCAATGAGGTCTCGAAGCAGATGTGGAGCGATCCCGCGTTCATCAAGAGCTTCGTGGGATCCTACGCACCTTTGGAAGGGGTTGAACCGGACTTTTCAAATGATGAGAAAGTTCAGTTGAAGGAAGTTGTGGCGCCGTTGCTGCAGGGACCGACCCAATCGGCCGCTATCGCGCCTCTGGAAAAAATGGCGGCCAGCAGTAATGCTACAGCTGGAGTGCATTTTGTATTGGGAACGCTCTACCTGCAGGAAGACAGGATGGCTCAGGCTGAAGCTCAATACGTGGAAGCTGTGAGGAAGTTCCCCCGCTACCGCAAGGCATTGAAAAACCTGTCACTGATCTACATGCAGCAGGGAAACTACAAGAAGGCCCTCGATCCACTCAGCAAGACTATCGATCTGGGCGAAGTATCGGGAAATTCCTACGGTATGCTTGGGGTGATTCACCTTTACACGGAAGATTACGTTGCGGCTGAAAGCGCCTATCGTATGGCGGTGATGCTTGAGCCGCAGAAAAAGGACTGGAAGCTGGGTCTTTTGAAGGCCATGCAGATGCAGGAGCGTTTCAAGGAAGCCAATGTTTTGTTGAATAGCCTGCTGCAGGAAGATCCGAACAATGTGGATTACTGGCTGTTCCAGGCGAATAACTACGTGGGACTGGAGCGCCCGCTTGATGCTGCGAAGAACCTCGAGATTGTGGAGCGCATGGGCCGGGCAAAGGCCGACAGTGTGGAGTTGCTCGCGAACATTTACATGAACAGCGGCCTCTACGATGTGGCATACAGCGCTTATCAGCGCGCCATGGAAAAGGGAGACGCGAAGTATGAGAACATGTTCCGTGCCGCAACCGCATTGGCGCAGGTGGGCTCGTTCAACGAAGCGATTGAGCTTGTGGGTAAGATTCGGCAGCGTTTCTCCCGCGACATTCAGACTCCGGAAAACATCCAGCTCCTGGTGCTGGAAGCCCGCTCGAAGCGTGCTCTGGGTGACTCTGAAGGTGCGGCCGTGATCCTTGAGAAGGTTGTCGAAGAAGATCCGATGAACGGACAGGCTCTCATTGAACTGGCGCTTTACTATCGCAATCGTACGCCGGAGCCGGATTATCAGAAGGCTGTGTTCCTCTTCGAACGCGCCGAGAATATCCGCGAAGTGGCGGCTGATGCCTATGTGCAGCATGCTCAGTTGCTCGTATCGCAGCGTAAGTTTAAAGAAGCGGTTCCCCTGTTGAAGAATGCTCAGAGCATCAACTTCAGGGAATACGTCGAGGACTTCCTCGTTCGCGTGCAGCGTGCTGCCGCAGTATTGTAAATCGGCTTTGTGGTTTTTCAAAGAGGTCGCCTTCCATTGGGAGGCGGCCTTTTCTGTTATCCGCGAAGTAATCTGGGGATCTCCGGAGCATGGCACCACCCGGATCAGATGGATGTAATTACGGCCCACGAGCGAGGCGGTGAGTCGCTGCGGGTGACTGTGGCTTTGGTGCGCCGGACTCCCTCGAATATTGGATTGGGTGTAAACGGACACACCTAACATCCGTAAGCAATGCGGTCGCCGACCCATGCGTCAACGCCGGAGAACACGCTGTTGAATCGGTTGAATGTTCCTATACCGGAATAAGGTTATTCGGAGTCTAAAGGACCTGGCGCACGTGCGCGATGTCGGCCATGAGCTTCTGCATACGCTGAGGGGTGATGGCTTGCTTCGGATCATCGCCGATTCCCTCAGATGGCTTGATATGACACTCCACGCAGATTCCATCGGCTCCATATACTATCGATGCCAAGGCGGCCTGCGGGACAAATGCGGATCTACCGACTGCGTGGGACGGGTCGTAAACCACTGGCGCCCAGGTTTTGTCCTTCAGCAGTGGAATGATCGACTCATCTGGATGGTTCCTCAGTCCCTGCAATTCGGGAACGGTTCCCCGTGGGCAAAGGAAGACGTTTGGATTACCGTTGGCGACGATGTATTCGGATGCGGCAATAAACTCGTCGATGGGCGCCATGTGACGTCCTCTCTTGAGTAGAACGCAAACTTTGCGCCCCTGTGTCTTCCTTCCGATATCTTTGAGCAGGGAATAGTTCAGTGCGTTACGGGTTCCGATTTGAAGCATATCGACTTTGGCATCGATTGCCAAATCGAGCTGTTCGGAGTCCATTACCTCGATGTTCAGTGGAAGTCCGGTTCTTGCACGGGCTTCGACCATAAGTTCGAGGCTTTTGACGTCTCCCTGGAATGCGTAGGGGATAGTGCGGGGTTTCCAGACTCCCCCACGGAGGACATGAACCCCGATTTCCTTCAATGCATGCGCAGTTTCGAAAAGGGCTTGCGGGTTCTTCGGATCCACGGTGCAGGGGCCTGCGATATAGAGTGTGCCCTTGCCCATTTCCCACGACCCGATGGATGCCGTGTGCGTGGCGAGTTGGCCCCGGCGGTCCATGAGCTTGTAGGGCGATTGGATGCGATCGACGCGATCCACGTAGTCCAGCCCGTGGAGGCGGTTGAACATCAGTTCGTGTTGCTCATCCCCGAGAATGGCGTAGACGCAGCGGTGAGCCCCGACGATGACTTGGATGGTGCAGCCGAACTCGGCGACAATCTGTTGGACCTCGGCGAGTTGAGCGTCGGTCAGTTTGGGCTCCTTACAAATGATCATGACTGCATAGATGAAAACAGGGGCTACGAGCGACCCCATTGGATGCGATGCAAGTCAGAATCGTGGGTTTGGTCAATGGCGATATTGGAGAATTCATGCGTGTGGCAACAATTTGACGCATCCAGGGTTCTTATTGAGGGCATCCCCTGGGGCGGCA
>JAQVLM010000006.1:16393-22698 GCA_028704125.1 Opitutales bacterium | reverse complement strand
GAGGCATTTGCTGCCATTCATCACGGGAGATGTAGTCGAGACAGCGCGAGAGCACAGGTCTTGTCCACTCGACCACCTTATCATTCACGCCTTCGGGAAGATCCACCTTGCGCCCCTGATGAAGCCGACTCACCGAGTGGATTCCCAAGGCCATCATTTTTTGATCTGCCAGATCTTTGCCAAGCTTGACCAGTATAGCCTTGAGATCCGCTTCATCCATACGCTCCTTTTTGGCCGTGCAATAGCTGCTTGTGGAGGCACTCAAAGCATCGAATCCCTCCTCCATGCGGGCCTGTTGAATTTCCTGCAGCGCTGCGCAGAACACCGTCACACGAGTAAGCGCCCGGTTCCTCTCACCAGGCTTCTTGCGAAGAAGGCCCATGTCGATCACATCACCGAACACAGCACTCAACCTCTTAGGCCGTCCCTTTCGAATCGTCTCGACAGCTTCAAGCTGTTTTTGCAGGCTCGATTTCGGTGCTCGGCCAAATAAACGGTTGAATCCTTTGAAATATAGCTTAAGTTGCTTCACACCAATACTTTATATTGGTATTAGACTGTGAACGAGCACTATTTTATTCATTCGTATATTTTCAGGACTTTTTCTTGCCCTTAGATCCTTAATCTAGTGGCATTCAGGCAAGCCCTACAAATGCGCCATCGTGGCCGCCATGCGGAAGCTCCTCATCCACCTGCAATCTTTACTCAAAATAAATCGATTTTTGCTTGGATGAAGACACAGTTGCTATGTGGCAAATCCCTCTTTTTCGTGGTTTTAGTGTCGTTCGTGGTTCCTCTTCAGAACGATTACTCCAAGGCTACCGGCCATACCAGGCTTCATCACCTCCACGCGCAATAGTATCGACGGAACCGGAAAAATCTGATCCAAACTCCCCTGCCGGAATCCCTGTCCGGGGAATGACCCCCGGGACAATCAACCCTAACGGCAACTACCCCAATGACTGAACAGCATCGAAACACCCGTGGATGGATCGTGGCCATGGCCGCGCTAGGCGTAAACCTGCTTCTGGGCATCCTGTATTCCTGGAGCGTCCTCGGGAAAGCCCTCGTCAGCCAATGGGGATGGACCCACACCCAAGCCTCATTACCCTACACCGTATGCGTGGCGGTGTTCGCGTTGATGATGGTATTCGCGGGCCGGGCTCAGGATGCCTTCGGCCCACGCATCATCGCCATGCTCGGCGGTGTGCTCTTTGGGAGTGGACTCATTCTATCGTCGTTTGCCAAAGATCCGCAGTGGATGATCCTGTCATTCGGGGTTCTCGGTGGCATGGGTCTCGGATTCGGGTATTCCGCGGTGACACCCTGCGCGATCAAATGGTTTGAGCCGAAACGCAAAGGCCTGATCTCGGGGATCGTTGTGTCGGGAGTCGGGCTTTCTCCGGTCTATATCGCGCCACTGACCGCATGGTTGCTCAAGTCCAAGGACATCAGCGAGACCTTCTTCATCCTCGGATCGCTCGCCATGGCAGCCATCGTTCTTTTCTCACTGGTTCTGCGGAATCCGCCAGCCCAGCCAACCCATGCACCCGCCGGAACACAAAATACCAGCCCGGCGCCATCCCAAAGGAATTTCACGTGGCGGGAGATGCTCAAGACGCGGTCATTCTACCTGCTTTGGGTGTCTTACCTGCTGAGTGCAACCGCAGGTTTGATGCTGATCGGGCACATGGCCAACATCGCCGACGTTCAGGCCAGCTGGAAAGCCGGTTTCCTTCTGGTGGTAATCCTATCGGTATTCAACGCACTTGGTCGCGTCCTGGGAGGCGTCCTGTCGGATAAGACCGGCCGCACCCGCGCGATGCTGCTGGTGTTCCTGATACAGGCTGCGAACATGGCCGCCTTTGCATGGTTCACAAGCATCCCCCTGCTCATCGCCGGAGCTGCCATCGCCGGATTGGCCTATGGCGCGCTCTTCGCGCTGTTCCCCGCCACGACAGCAGACTATTTCGGCCTCAAAAACATGGGGGTCAACTACGGGCTGGTATTTACCGGCTGGGGGGTCGCGGGAATTATCGGACCCATTCTTGGCGGCATCGTGGCCGACAGCACGGGAACCTACCGGATCTCATTCTGGGTGGCCGCCGCTATGCTCCTGATCGGTGCAGCGATCATAAAACTGGTCAAGGCCCCGGCTTCAACAGAAGCACATACCTGAGGATCCTTTCAGGCTCCAATTGCACGACAGGCCCCGATAGTTCACCGCCGGGACCCTGCCTCAAGCCTCCCACATGGGAAGCCCCTTGCGCTATTCACTGCTCTCCCGTGGCACTGTATTGGAGCTCGTTCCCGTCCGCATCCGTCGCCTCGACCGTGAACTGGAGTCTCTCCCCGGCGGGCGCGCTGCGGCTACCAATCGGCGCGAGCACGGGGGCTGCGTTAGGGGGCGGGATCATCCCAATTCGCTCAAGGGAGACCACAAAGGCATCGTAGAAGCGGCTCTGTGCCTTGGGAGAGCCGCCATTCCAGTAGCAGTCGAGCATGCACTCGTTGAGGCCATAGGTCTGGCTGCCGCGGAAGTCGACGTTCAGTCGCCCCACCGCCAACCGATTATCGATCCACAAATTGAACCAGCCGTCGGCTTGGCCGGGAGTATTGAGCTTCACCTCCAGTTCAAAGCATACCCAACGCCCGATGTTGGAAACATCCGCATAGGAGAACGGGGACACCGCGAGCGGTAGCCACCCCAAGGAGTTCGCCTGTGAGCTGTCCGATGCTTTGATATCCAAACAAACCTTACCGGCATTGCTCCCGCTGGTTTCAAGCCAGATATGGATTCCCAAGGGACTTGTCCACGTACTGCGGTTCCGATACCGGATACGTGCCATCTTCGGAGGAAACCCCTGAAACCCGTCCTCAAAGAGATGATAATACCGCATGAAAACAGGACCGTCCTTGCCAAGGTGGTCGACCAGCTTGATCACCCATCCCGCTCCCACTTGCCCAACGGAGTATTGCTGCTGCAGGGAATGGGTTCCGGTCAGCGAAGCAACCGCACTCTGGGACATGCCGGATGCCTCCGTGTCCTCATACTTCTGATTCAGCGGAATACCATCGTCGAAATCATCCTGCCAGAGAGGAGCAGCTCCCCAGGCAGCACAACCACAGGACACGCCGACCACAGCGGACATCCACCCGACCGGCATTCGAAGCACACTCACAACACGCCTCCCGTGGCGCTGTATTGGAGCGTGTTTCCATCGGCATCACTCCCCTCGACGGTGATCTGAATCTGCTCCCCGGCGGGAAAACTACGGTTCCCGATCGGCGCAAGCACAGGTGCATGATTGGAGGCCAGGGCAGGTGAACCCTGCCCGGTGCGTAGATTATTTCCTCTCCCGGTCGGCCATGGGAGAAGGTTGTCAGATGCAGATGCCACATCCCAGATCTGGACTCCACCCAGACGATTACCCAGGGTATCTTTTAGAGAGATAATAATCTCGACCCTGTGATCGCCATCAATATCCGCTAGCATCGGTGGGCTCATGCTGCCTCTTTTGGCTAGAGGTATTTTGTGAAGCTGAACACCATTACTATCGAGAAGGATGAGATTTGAGACGTTCTGACTGACGGAATAGGTCGCAAATACGATTTCCGGAGAGGAATCAGCATTCAAATCGCCAATGACCGCTCCACTGGCGCCGATGAATGACCCCGCCCCATTGTCGAATGTGTACGTCCAGAGAGTGCTTCCATCGGGAGAGAAACAGCGCATCTTTCCATCATAGGAAGGAACGACGATTTCCGGCCGTGTGTCTCCGGCGATGTCGGCGACGGCCGGTGCGGGCGCAACCTGGACGATGTTGTTCTCATACCCCGTATACAAAGGCATGCCGGAACAGAGCGGCGTCTCAAATCCCGGGACGCGCGTCATGTCGGGGTTTAGGACCCAGAGGGAATTGCCGCGGTTTACGTATTCGCCGGCCCGCTCATGGTCTGAATACAGAATCACTTCCAGTAACCCATCACCATCAATGTCCCCGAAACAGGGAGGGGAATCGGTGAACTCATCCCGATCGTTGTTATCGGCCCCCCCACCCCTGTTTTGCGAGATCCAGCCGGTGGAACATCGGGACACTTGATGCCCACGGTCCCGCAGAGGCGAACACCGGATTCGCCGGAAACGGGGCTCCATTGGCATACATGATTCCTATGTGGCAAAGATCATAAGCACTCACCACTTCGGGCTCCGAATCACCGTCCAGGTCGGCGGCTCCGATATTCTGGTTGTAACCCCCAAAATCATTGCCCTCGGAATACCCATTCAGTTGCGGCCATCCCGGAACAACCGCTCCGGTGATGTCCCACGCAACAGTCACAGGTCCACTCGAGGTTTTTACCGCAAGGATTTCGATGCGATTGTCACCATTCAGATCGACACCTGCAATCGACCGTATCTCGTTCCCGCCGGAAGAGCCCGGAAAGGTTTTCGGCCATCCGGGCAAGATCATCCCTGAGTGATCGTACACCGCCACTTTGTTGGAATAGGCGATGGCGATCTCGCCATTGCCATCGTTGTCAAGATCTCCAACCACCGGCGCGGCATATTGGCGGAATGAACCGTGGTCATTGGGGGATGAGGAATTCTCTCCGACCGGAGCCCGCCATAGCTTATTCCCTTTGTTGTCCCACACATACAACACACTATGGCGCCCGGCAATTATCTCCATGGCTCCGTCATTATTCAGGTCGTAAACCGCCACCGACCCGAACCAGTTCTCATCCCAGCTCGCTGGAAGCGTGGCCCTGATTACCGGTGCAGATACTGGCACGCAAAGAGCAGGCGTTGCAAAAACCGTCGCTAAGAATCCCCAGCCAATCACAACGTTCATGTTTTTCATCTCGAAGTAGTTTTTGAAGTATTCCGTATAAGCAGTGTTCAGGCAAACTCTTTGGTAAGGATTCCAGCGGCACTACAATAACGGATATGTAAAAACCGCAGTCTGACACGAATGCCACTAGATTAAGGGTCTAAGGAAAAAAACGTCCTGAAAATACGAATGAAGTGATCACACCCTCAAAATGGATGGTCTGAAAAATCCGCTCGTCTACCTTAATCAATCCATAAACACCGTATACTATGAGCTTTTTTTTCACGCTCATGCGCACCATCCTGTTGCTTCACCTCTTGACCTATACTCTGCTCAACCTGCTGCGCAAAATCCTGTGTCGCTATGCGCCCGGTCTCCCGGATCTCGGGAATCAGAAAAGACTCAAGCATGTTCAGATCCAAGCCCTTTCCTCCTCCAGCAGGGTCGGTTAAATCCAATATCCTAACAAACTGCTCATACAGTTCGGGACGTCCCATAAGACGTGCGGTGAACTATTCCATTTGCTCACGTGTGACTCTTTTCTTGTTCGCCATCCCAAGTATAAAGCATATTTCGCTTTGCTTATACAGTGAAACTATGTCTCAATAAGAAGATTCTCGCTTTCCCCGTAGTTCTGATCACACCCGGTATCCGCAGTGGACACTCAAAGCAGTTGCATTCACTTCCCAAATCCGTTTTTCTGTATAATAAACCGGAGCAGTATGCCTTCTCTTTTTCACTGCCCGGGACGGTATCCCTTCACAAACCTCCCAGCAAATGGACAAACAAAAAGCATGGATCGGAGTTGATCTCGACGGTACATTGGCTCACTACACCCGGTTTCGCGGATATGATCATATTGGAAAACCCATTCCCATCATGCTCTACAGGGTGCGAAAATGGATTGAAAAGGGACACCGCGTTAAGATCGTCACGGCACGTGCTTCCCATCCCGATGGAACCGCTCCGGTTCAGGCATGGCTCAAGAAATATGGCTTGGGCGAGCTGGAGGTCACTAACGCCAAGGATTTTGACATGATTGAGCTATGGGATGACCGTGCGGTCAAAGTCATGGCAAATACGGGTAATCCGATCATATACCCATCGATTCTGGGCTTACCACAAGCGCCGCTTGTGGAGTTCGATGAAGTCTATTTGAGCAAATCGAACTCCGACCGCAAACCCGCTTATGTTCGTGGCGAAAAACTGACCCCACAGAAACGCCCACCGTGGATCATCCGAATGATAATGCAATGGATGGCTTCCCGGAAAACCAGATAACCATCACAAGCATTCTGCATCCGTGATCCTCCATTTTGATCCATCCGTCGGATCAGGGAGTCTTCTTTACCCATTGTTTCATTCACATGCGGTCCATCGATTCGATTGAAGAACTCCGGGAAGTGCGATGCCCGATTCACATGGCCATTGGCATGTTTGATGGGGTGCACATTGGGCATCAGGCTGTAATCA
>JAQVLM010000006.1:0-16383 GCA_028704125.1 Opitutales bacterium | reverse complement strand
CGCACAACGGCCATGGAGTCTCAGGGATGCGCGGCTGTGCTCACATTCTGGCCACACCCCAGCAAACTGATCCGGCCGGACGACCCGACCCCCCAAATCCTGACACCAGCCGCCAAACGCTGGACAATCGCAAAAATCGGTATGGATTTGCTCATCACCTTGCGGTTCGATCAGGGGTTTTCCAAGATCCCCGCGGAGGGATTCATTCCACTCCTCAAATCCCACAGCCCTACCTTGAAATCGCTTTTCGTCGGGGAACAGTTCCGATTTGGAAAAGGCCGCAGCGGTGATGTTTCCGATCTTCAGAGAATGGCTGCAAGCGAAGGCATCCATGTATTCAGCATGCAACAATGCCGCTATGATGGAGAATCCATCAGCAGCACAAGGATACGAAACATCCTTTCGGCTGGAAGATTCAATGATCTGCGGATTCTTTTGGGACACCCCTACACCGCGGTTGGGAACCTGATCCATGGTCGCGGAATCGGTCGCCAGCTTGGGTTCCCAACACTCAATGTGGACTGGCAACCCGAGCTCCAACCACCCCACGGAGTGTATGCTATCCGACTCTTGTGCGAAAGAACCAAAAAGCCACTGGATGGCGTTGCGAACTACGGAATCCGGCCGACATTCGACACCGGGACCAGCCCTGTGCTTGAGGTCTTTCTTTTTGATGATCCTTCCACCATCGGCCCCCTCCCGGAAGGAAAAGAGTTGGCGGTGGAAATGTTGCATTTTATCCGCCCTGAAAAGCGTTTCGAAAGCCCGGAAGCACTGGTGTGTCAAATTGCGCAGGATGTCGAACATGCCAAACGGATCATACCCACCCTCTGATCGATCGTGACCACTCCTACGCAACCCGCTTCCCTTCTTATCCTTGGATGTGGTTATCTGGGAACCAAACTGGCCACGCTAGCTGTTTCCAGAGGCTGGAGAGTCGGAGCACTCACCCGCAATCCCCACACCTGCCAACACCTGAGCTCCAATGGAGTCCATCTGACGGTGGAAGCGGACCTCCACTCCGCTTCATGGCATGAGAAACTGTCGGCTTCAGACTGGTCCGTTGTCGTGAATTGTGTCGGTTCAGGAGACGGAACCCCCGAGGGCTATCGATCCTCCTATGTGGAAGGCATGCACTCGATATTGAAATGGCATCTCCTTTCCGACCCCATGCTGAGTTTCATCTACACTTCAAGTGCATCCGTCTACGGAGATTTTGAAGGGGCATGGATAGACGAATCAGCGCCAACGCTTCCAGCATCTGATCAAGGCAGGATCATTCTCGAAAGCGAACAAATCATCCTCTCCCAAAGCGAAACCCTTGCACATTGGAATATCCTTCGCCTCGGTGGACTGTATGGACCGGAAAGAGACGCTTTTCTGCGAGCACGGAATCCGAATCCAGATGCGGAATACGACCCATTCCTGAACCTGATTCATGTCGCCGATGCGTGTAACGCCATTCTCAGGATCGCCGAATCGCCGACCAGCGTTCGTTCCCGGGTTTACAATCTGACCGACAATCATCCGACACGACGTTCGGAAATCGATCAATGGGCGCAATCCCGGGCGACCAGACTCAAACCGGAAACTTCGAGGCGCTCATTCACAAAACGCCCGAACCGCAGGATCTCCGCATCCGCATTTATGTCGGACACAGGATGGGCACCCCAACACCTCCCTCCTTTTGCTCAAAACACCCAAGCTTGATCCATTGACGGTCCTGAACTTCCGGTGCTTTGGATGAAGTAGCGCGGTCCTTTCCGGTGTATTACCTGCTGTTGCCGGAAATCCCGATCGAAAGGACCTGAAATGCACGCGATACCCCTCCGTTCTCTTCTCTGCCATGGCCTGGCATTTTTGTTTGCAATCCTTCCATTATGGATGGCCCAAGGCTCAACTCCCGATCCACGATCCCTGATCGAGCCAACTGAGAGCATGAAGGAATTTGCCCGGAAGCGGATCTCCAAAGGAACCGTTTCCGAAAGACTGGACTCCCTCCTGAGAGAACTGACCAGCCCCGAAGGCTTGGGATTCACCTACGACGCAGCCCTCACCCTCTCCGCGTCTGAAGCATTCGAGATGCGAAGGGGCAATTGCCTCAGTTTCGCGTTTCTGGTCACCGCGCTTGGAAGGGAAATCGGCCTCAACGTTCAATTCAACCGCGCACTCCGCGACCCTTCCTGGACCGATCTGGGACGGATCGTTGTCGAAAACCACCACATCAACTGCGTGGTCAAAACCAATTATTCCGCTCACTTGGTCGAATTATTCCCCGAATACACCACCCTTTATTCCTACCAGCTCGATCTCATTCCTGACGAGAAAGCGCTTGCCGACTTCTACAACAACCGCGCCGTCTATCATGTTGCCGCAGGCAACATGGCCGAAGCCCACAACCTGTTCCAAACCGCGGTCAACGTAGACCCTGACAGCACCGCCACATGGAAGAATTGGAGCATCCTGCACAAAGCACAAGGTGACATCGATCAAGCCGAGACGTGCCTCCAAAAGGCTCTTGGGGCAAAAGGAGACAAGGCCTCCGTCTACTACATGCTCAGCCAGGTGTATCAACAAAAAAACAATCCCGCTCAGGCGGCCCGCTATGCCGGACTCGCGGAACGATTCAACCGCAGAAACCCCTTCTATTGCTACGCACAAGCGGAGCAGTATCTAAACGAGCACAACACTTCCGAAGCGCTTTATTGGCTCAGAAAAGCGACGCGTCTAATGCCACACAACCCCCGATTCCATGCCAGATTGAGCGAAGTTTACGCAATCGCGGGCGATCATAAGCGGGCGGAACGCGCCATGACGAAAGCCCGCAGACTCGGATACAGCGAACAGTCCTTGATCGCGGGTCAATTGGGCCGCAACTGATCTGACACCCACACAGCAAATGTCTTGAAAAGGACGGGAGGCCTGCCCGTTCAAGAATAGGGTTGCCTCCGGATGGGATGTCCTCAACTTGTCGGGACTCAATCCTCATCCACACAATGGACCTTACTCCCACCCTGGACGCCATTCGGGTTTTCTGTGAAGAGCGCGATTGGCGCCAATTCCACAATCCCAAGGACCTGACCGCAGCGTTATCCATTGAGGTTGCCGAACTCATGGAATGCTTTCTCTGGAAAAAAGCAGACGAATTGACCCTCACCATCGAACAAAACCGATCGAACATCGAAGCAGAGATCGCCGACATCGCCATTTATCTGTTTCATTTGGTCGAAGTCCTGCAAATCGACCTCCCGGCTGCAATTGACCATAAGCTCGAACACAACCGGAAGAAATACCCGATCGAAAAATCCCGTGGCAACGCAAAGAAATACACGGATTTGTGATCCCTTCTTAAACAGGGTATCGGAACGACTCCGGATCCTGATCCGAAGATTGAATACGCAGATGGACAGGTTGCCCTGAGGATGTTTTTGGGGCGAGTCATCTTCTCTTCCAACCTGCCGCCCTTCGACTTCGGCTCAGGGCGATGCTCGTCAATTCTTCTTTTTCACGTCACTCAACCGTTCCGGTGATCGCTGGATGGCGCGTGCCTTGCCACACGGTTTGGAACGTATCTTCCTCTGCGCGAGTAAAACCTTTTCTTGTTCAAACCGGAAACCATAAATATGGACCCCCGGTTTGATGGGAATCCTACGAAGAACCTACGGAGAACCTTTTTCCACTTCTCGACGGGGTTTTGTCGGTTGGCAGGACGGCCCACGGTGGATCTTGCGCCAGCAAAACAAGGTAATTGACGTCCAATTGTTAATGGGCATTTCCTCATGCATTACCAGTGGTAATGCAAGCCCGGGTTTTCCGGCACGAAGCACTCTTTCAAATCCTGATTCACCATCCAAACACACCACCGCCATGCCAAATCCACTCCGCCTGAAACCTCATCGTGCACCATTCCCGCAGCGACTCACCGGGATTCTCGGTTTTCTGCTTTCCGCACTGATGCTTCCAGCTGCCACGTTGCATCTCGATGCGGTAAAGGGGAATGACAGCTCTGGCGACGGATCTTCCGGGGCGCCTTTCCGTTCGTTTGAACGAGCGCTGGCTGCCCTCCAATCGCGTGATACCCTACTCATGTATGATGGCAACTATGGCGACATATTCGCGGGGCGCACCAACCATCCGGCATGGCAAGCCGAACCGGTCCAGCATTTCAGCGATTGGGTCAACGTCGAAACCGCGCCCGGGCATCATCCCACCCTGAATACACTCAGTCTGGGAACTGTAAATATTCCGGATTCAGGCAGTCCGCGTCAAAAAATCCCGTTCAGCCAAAAAGGAAACGTCGATCTCTGGATGGTATTCGATGGACTGACCGTCGAAGATGGAATCGGCACGCGGACGGAATCCATGTCTTCGGTCCCGCAGGCGGACTTGTGTTCCACTTCGGAACTCCGGTGTTTGGCAGAAACGTATTCCGGCACAACACAGTTGTCTACGCCCCCAACGATGTGTGGACCAGCATATTCGGACGCAGGATGCAAGGAACCATCTACCGCATGAGCATTTGGAACGTGAAACCCGAACTAATCGACCAGACTCTCTTCTACAACAACTGCTTTGTGAACGCGAACGGATTCAGTTCGGTTGCCCATTTCAACTTCGGGCTTAACGCAGCAAACCCGTTTTTCTCTGAAACCACAGGATTCCCCTACGAAGTCCCGCCTGGGAACCTTGAAGCTTTCATAAACTCTGGAAAGCAACCGGGTGCACCCATCGCGGCCAACGCCCTCACCGACGCCGGCGTCACCAACCACGCATCGGAACTCAGAAAAGACATTCTGGGCTACACACGTGATGCGCTTCCCGACATTGGAGCCTACGAATGGAACGCCACTTCTACCCCCTCCCCTGCATCTCAATCCAGTGGGCAACAGAGTGATCAATGCGGGACAACCCATGACCATTCAGGTGAGTGCAGAGGATGCCGGTTCCGCTGTTCTTGAATTCAGCGCGACCGGCCCGGATTGACCCTGATCATTCAGGGCACCGATAACAGGCACGACAGGAACCACAGAAAAGACGCATTCGGGATTCAACGAGAGGTTGGATTCCTCCGGGATTGATGCCGAAGACGCTCCCTCCAATTCAGAGCCCAGATCAAAGAAATCAAACCGTGATTCGAAAATAGCGGTCTTTACGGGACAGGTCACGTTCAGAGCCATGATTGGAGATACCCAATGAACGGCAGTACTCAGCCAAGGCCGCATGTTGGGAGCAGCCGGTTTCAAGAAAGAGCGAGGCGCCGGGTCTGAGGTGCTTGGAAGATCCAGAAATAATGGTTTTGAGATCAGCCAATCCATCATCTTCAGCAACCAGAGCGGTGAGTGGTTCATATTGTCCAACTTCGGGCTCAACACCCGGAAGCTCGGATTTCGCCAGATACGGCGGATTGCTAACGATCAGATCAAAGCTTTCACGACCGAGAGGCGCGAACCAACTTCCCTCCAGCCAATGGATCCGTTCGGCCTCAATTCCGTTCTGCTGTGCGTTTTCCCGGGCCAGAGAAAGTGCTTCGGAACGGATATCTGTGGCCCACACAATGCTCCCGGGAAGTGCATGTGCCAAGGCGCAGGCAATTGCACCGGACCCGGTGCCCAGATCCAGAACATGAAGTCCCTCCCGGGTCCGATACCGCTGAATCAGGATGTCGACCAGTTCCTCTGTCTCGGGCCGTGGAATAAGCGCACGCTGATCCACTTTGATCCTGAGGTCTCCAAACATCACATATCCCAGAATATACTGAAGCGGCTCACGCTTCCCGCGGCGAACCACCATCGAGCGCATCCCCGATATCACGTCCTCACCGAGCGGACGCTCATACTCGAGAAACAATCGCATGCGTGGATATCCCATCACCTCTGCCAACATCCATTCCGAATCCAGTCGGGGATTCTCCACGCCCTCCCGCTGGAGAAAATCCGCGCTTTTGGTCAGTATGCTGGCTATGGTTTCCATGTGAAATCGAACGATAGATCCGCGCATCAGCGGCTGTTGATGTCAAACTCTTCGATGCGCTTGCGCAAGGTGGACCGGCTGATACCGAGTATCTCCGAAGCTTTCAACTGATTGCCATCGGTTTCTTTCAAGGCCCGGAGCACGACTTCCTTCTCAACCGCCATCAGCAATGCCTTGGGATGCTCATTGCGCATTTGCTTGTACATATGGTCCAGGGTTGACGTGAGGTCAAGCTGAACACCCAAGCCAAGCTGTCCCGGCATATGTGACGACATCGGAGGTGCCATAGGGGTATAATCTTCACTTGCGGCATCGCGCGGGGCGCGAAGCGTCCCACCTGCGTCCGGTGAATCTTTGGATTCAGGGGTAGTAAGGTCGGGAGTGATATCCTTCTCCGCTTTGGTCGAAGATGGCGTTGAGCCGCCAATGTCCCCTGACTTCTCGGGCATTTCGCGGCGTTTTCGCTTGGAAGATTCCCTGACCTCAATCGGCAAATCACTGGGGAGAATGACGTTTCCCTGTGACAGCACCGCACTGTGCTGGATCGTGTTTTCAAGTTCCCTCACATTGCCCGGCCAATCGTGATCCATGAGGATCCGGATGGCCTCGGCTGTCAGTTTCCGGAGGGGCGTCTTTGATTTCGTTGCCAGTTTTTGCAGCAGGAAATGGGCGATCACTGGAATATCCTCCCGGCGTTCGCGGAGCGGCGGCAGCCGCAGACGGAACACGTTGAGCCGATAATAGAGATCTTCCCGGAAGGTCCGTTCACGGACCATTTGCTCAAGGTCTTTGTTGGTGGCGGCAACCAACCGGACATCGACCTTGATGGTTTCGGTTCCCCCTACCCTTTGGATCTCGCCTTCCTGTAACACCCGGAGGATCTTGGTCTGGGTGGGGAGTGTCATATCCCCCAATTCGTCGAGAAATATGGTTCCTTTGTCCGCCAACTCGAACCGCCCGGGCTTCTGATTGGTCGCTCCCGTGAACGATCCTTTTTCATGCCCGAAGAGCTCGCTTTCGATAAGGTTTTCGGGAATCGCCGCACAATTTACGGCAACAAAAGGACCATTGTTCCTCCGGCTGTGACGGTAGATGCACCGCGCCACTAGCTCCTTTCCGGTTCCGCTTTCACCCGTGATCATGACGGTGGCATCACTGGGCGCGACCTGCCCGATGAGCTTGAACACGTCGCGCATGGCCTCCGTATTGCCGACCATTCCCTCGATGTAGTCCTGCGCGTCAATCCCCGGCAAAGCCGACCCGTCGGCGGCGTGCAACTGGCAATGGGCCTGCCATGCGCGTTCGGTCAACTCCAGGATGCGTTTGAGCTCGAAGGGTTTGACGATGTAATCGAATGCCCCGTGCTTCATCGCTTCGATAGCGGTTTGGGTCGTGGCATACGCAGTCATGATGATCACCATCGCATTCGGCACATGAGCCCGGACATGTTGGAGCGTCTCCAACCCGGTTATGCCAGTCATGCGGTTGTCCGACAACACGACGCCCGGCTGTTCCTTCCGGGCAACCTCAATCCCCTCTTCTCCGCTTGCGGCAAGGATCACCTGAAACCCTCTGGCCTCCAATACCCGTTTGAGCGAGTAGCGAATCTCGCTGTCATCATCGATTACCAGAATGCGTTTCATCTTTGTCATGTGGTTTCCAAAAATCGGTTGAATGCCTGTGGGTCAAGCCGTGCGAACAAACTGCTGGAGCCGGTCTGTCATATGAGTGAATCCGTCGGCCAAGGGAACAAAACCGCTCATGCGAATGCGGCCATCGCCGACTGCGGCGAGGTTATCCAGCCTTCCCGAAACCGATTGAAGCGCCGCCATGCCATCGCGGAACACCAAATCCACCTCGTGCTCGTAGGGTTCCGTGGGCGAAGGGTTCATCACCCACCGGTCATGCCGGATTCCAAGGATCGCAAGTGGAGCATCATATCCGGCAAGGAACACGCGAAGGCGACCGGATGGCTGCTCAGAAGAAAGGCGGGCACAAAATGGATCCATCGACACCAATGCGGATACTCCGCAACAGGCTGCATACATTCCGGTTTCGACCTTCAATCTCGTTTCCGCATCGGAAATGGCCTTCCCCTGTTTGACAGGATCCAGCCTCGCTTTTGCCGCTGCAAGCAACCTCAGCATTCGCATCCAGGCCAAGGGACGCCACCACGAACCTAAACGCGAAGGCAGGCTCCGCCGTCCTTCGAAAAACGCTATGGCATCCGGCAATATCCCCAGATGCAGCGCGAGCGTTCCCTTTGGGAGTTCCTCCGGAAGAACCGGAACCGCGGCTTCACCCGATCCCGGGCGCGCCCTCCATCCATAGAGAGTGCCGTCGTGGACCCAAGTCAGTGCCAAATGATCAAAAACCGGCAGCCGATCTCCACCAGCGCGGGATGCAGGAAAAATATCAGAGGCAACCCTGTCCGCGACCGCCAACAGGATTCTGGCATAAAGCGATGCTTTGACGTCACCCAAGCCCATCTCCCCGAGCCATCCGATCCTCATTCACGATCTGGCTGATTTTCGCAAGAATATCGATTGGGGTGCGGTCCGGTTTCACCTTCGCGAGGTTTTCGCGGATCCTACGGATCTCTTCAGGATGATCCATCCATCGTTTGATGATCCCGGGCAGTTCACCCGCCCGCTTGATTTCGAGTCCCAAATGATGTTTGCGGCAATATTTCACCGTGATAATCTCCTGCGGCATCAGCCCGCCGATCCCATTGGAAATAATCGGGCAACCCAGATAAATCGCCTCGCTTGTCAGCCCGGTTCCGGGACGCGCCACTACCGCTGTGGCACACTGCAGCAGCTTGAACATCTTGTCATAATAGCGCATCGGCTGGACCCGCATGGAGGGGTGGCGACTATCCCATATGTTGATCGCATCGTAGATCAGGTTGTTGCGGGCACACAAGGCAACCACCTGCGGACGGATCCCATGGCTGTAGATGAACTCAAGCTTTTCCAGATGATTGTTGGCGCCATTCGCTCCGGTTCCCAAAACAAGAATAAAACGATCCGGGTCCATGTTGAGCTCTTCCCGGATAAACCGCACCCGCTCCTCTTCACTGATACGCCCGCTGTAAAATGGCGGCTTGAGCAAAAATCCGCCCACCCAGTTGCGGTCGTCCGGCATCCCGAGGGATTTAGCAGCATCACAGGCCTCCTGCACCGCTCCGATGAAACAATCGCTTTCCGGGTTCACCCACTGTCGGCTGAATCCGTAGCCGCCATACAGCTCGCCACAATAGGTCACGCACTTGAGTTGATCTCCCAATGTCTTCTTCGCGATTTCGAAAAAACCATGGTTCAAATGCGGGTGGGTGCTGATCAACACATCGGGCTTCAGCTCCTTCAGGGCATCCACAAAGTTTTTACGTCCGATGATCCGTTTGGCTGCACCCAACAGCTTAACCCGCTCCAGAAAATTCCAGTAAATATGGTGAAGGCGCGGAGCCAAACGCTGGATCCAGTTATAGATCTCAACCCCGATGTTGTAGAGCTGGTGGGTGCCCTCAAGGGTTTGGTGTATGGTAATGTCCATCCCAAAACGGCTCCCTTCCGGAGAATTTGCCCAGTCTTCAAACGCTCGGGCACGCATATTGTGTCCGGTACCGGTGCTGGATGTTAGGATGACAACTTTCACAACAAAAACAAAAAAAGAATACGGATCGAAACGGAAGCCTTCTTGCTCCCGGTTTTTGTCCGGAAAAAACCTTATGGGGCATCCGTGCACGATCGGCAAGGAATACTTGCGACAATTCTTCGCACGGGAATACGTATCCTCAATCGTTTCTTCAATCCGTTATCCGGATACAACAAATGCAACGTTTTTAAGCAGGATCCGGCTTGAAGGATCAAAGGGAGTGGACATACTCAGGTATCCGCAGGTTCGTTACCGGTGATGGCACCCGGCCCCATCTGCAGGCTTCCCCCACAACCCCATTTCACATGAATCCATCCACTTCCCATCCCCTTTCATCGGGTCGCATCGAGACCCGCAGCCGTTCAACCCACCGGATACCCCGGAGCATACTCCGCGCATCGCTCACAACAGCGGCATTCGCGTTGATTCCGGCGATTGTGGTTCATGCCGAAACGAAACGTGAGGGTTGGTTCGAATGGCCCTACGCCGAAGCCGTTCCCGGGTCCGCTCTCGATGCATCGGAAATCAACCATAAGCCGGCGGGCAAAAATGGAGCCATTACCGTGAAGGATGGCGTATTCGTGACCCGGATCAATGGGGAACGGATCCGGTTCTGGGGTTGCAACCTCAGCAGCAATGAAGCCTTTGTGGATGCGGAAACCGCCGACCGTTTGGCCAAACGGCTGGCACAGGGAGGTATTAACATCGCGCGCCTTCACCACCTGGACAATCCATGGTCGGTGGACTCCGCCGGAAGCCTGTGGAAGCCGGGATCCAAAGACCGCATCCACATTGATCCGGCGCAACTCGACAAGCTGCACCGCCTCATCGCCGCACTCAAGGATCAAGGGATATACTCCAACATCAACCTCAAGGTATCCCGCACCCACACCGTTGAAGATGGGTTTCCTCCAAGCATCGAAAACACCCCGCAATTCCAGAAACGGATCGACTACTTTCAACGCCAGATCATCGATTTCCAGAAGGACTACGCACGTCAACTCCTGACCACGGTCAACCCTTACACCGGATTGAGTCCCGTCGAGGATCCGGCCGTCGCTGTAATCGAGATCAACAACGAGAACTCGCTCTTGGGCATGCGGACGCGGGATATCGGAGCCGGACTTCACCTGCTTCCCGAACCCTTTGCGGGGGAGCTAGCCGAGCTGTGGAACAAGTGGCTGCGCGACCGGTATGAGTCTCCGGATTCCGTGAGAGAAGCATGGTCTGCCAACCCCACCCCATTGGGCATCCCGGTTCAAACTCCGGCTTCTCAATGGCACGACGATGCCCAACCCGGAAACAAGGTGGAGATCCGCTCGACCGCTTTGGATGAGGTGAGTATCCGGATAGAGGAAAGCGACGGTGTGAGGTGGAGAGCCGCCGCATACCTTGACAAGCTTCGCCTTCAGGAAAACACCACCTACACGGTCACTTTTGAGGCAAAGGCGGACCAGCAAAGACCGGTTGAAGTGGTGATCAGCCGCGACGATCCATTATGGCGCACCGACAAATGGCGTTCGCGCGGTCTCAGGAATGTGATCACGCTGACCGAGGGTTGGGAGCCTTTCCGTATGGTTTTTGTCGCGCATTCGGTGGTGGACCTGCCCAGTCGGTTTTCAGTCATTGCCGGACACCAGACCGGCACAGTGGACATCCGCAACCTCTCCATCACCTCCGGTTCGCAATCTGCCGGCTTGCAGGATCTGCAATCCCCTTGGGAGGGCTCCGTTCCGCTTCCGACCGATCCGACTCCAACTCAATGGAATGATTGGATTGCCTTTCTCATCGACACGGAATCGGCCTATGTGCAGGAGATGAAAGACTACCTCAAAAACACGCTGGGGGTGAAGGTCCCGATTGTCTGTTCACAAGCCAACTACGGAGGCATCGCCGGTCTGTTCCGCGAGGCGCCTCTCGATTTCGTGGATGCCCATGCCTACTGGCAACATCCGGACTTCGGAGGCATATCCGGAGCATGGGATACCGCGAACTACACGATTATCAACTCGCCCCAGCTATCCGGGTTCTCTCCGCGCTGGTTTGGCGAAATCGGAGGGATTGCACTGCTGCGGGTATCGGGCAAGCCATTCACCGCATCCGAACTCGATACCCCCGCACCAAGCGAATACGCGTCCGAAATGATGCCGCTGCTGGCAGCATTCGCTTCCGTTCAAGACTGGGACGGGCTTTATACATTCGACACCGTCGGCGCGGGAGATGATGCACCGTTCTATTCGATCCGCACCTTTTTTGATCAAACCCACCATCCCTCCAAATGGGGATTGTCCGTATTCGCGAGCCGTTCCTTCCGTCAGTTCATGATTCCATCGCTTACATCATCGCGCGAGCTGCAGGTATCCGCGGACTGGCCGACAGAAGGAAATCACCTGGACACACTATGGCTTAAGGCACAAACCGCCTCGGATCTCGGATTTTTAACGGACCGCTTGAGCGTGAGTGAATCCCTCCTCGCCCGACACATCCCGTCACAGGTCATCCGAAATGAATCATCCGGAACATGCCCCATGCAGATGGAACACGGCACACATGGATTGGTATGCAAAGCGGCTTCCGATGCGGCGGCCACTTTGTTCGGATTCATCGGAGAAGCCAAACTCCAAGCTGGAGATCTCGGGGTCGAGTGTGATTCCTTCGGGCTTCAATTTGGCGCAGTCACAGCCATCGCTCTCGACGGGCACCCCTTGAGGAGCTCGGATCGGGTGCTCATCAGCCTGGTGGCACGGTCCGAAAACCAGACATGGAATTGGAATCCCGAGCGGACCAATGTGGGTGAGATTTCGGGTGACGGATCGGCACCCTTGACCGAGATCATCCCGGCACGGGTCACCCTGCGCAGTAAACAACCGATGAAGGTGTTTCCGCTCAATCCGGATGGTTCCAGACTCGAACCCTTGCAAACAATGTGGGAGGAAGGGGTCGTCAGCTTTGATACCCGTGACGGACAACACACCCTCCACTACGAGCTCATCCCTTAGCCTTCAAGCCCGAAACAGACGCTTGCATACAGCTCCCGATCCCGACTCAATGCGTCCAAGATGAATGCAACAGCCGCCGATCACTGGGTGCACAACCTGAGCCCCTTTCTGCTCCGCTTTCCTGAAAGCTGGCCGCTTATCGGAGGCGCGGGGATCCGGTATTATGGGCTCGCCTACATTCTGGGGGCTGTGGCCGGCTACTACCTGCTCCTGCTCTACCACCGGAAGGGTCGATCCCCTTTCAACAGCGATCAGCTCTCGGTGATGATCCTTGCGTTGATGGCCGGAGTTCTCATTGGAGGACGGATCGGATTCGTCCTCTTTTATGGCCTGCAGGATTTCCTCCAAAACCCGCTGAGCATCGTAGCGGTGTGGAAAGGCGGGATGGCAAGCCATGGGGGGTTCATTGGCGTTGCAATCGCCGTCATTTGGTTTTCCCGGCAACACAAGTTTCCGCCCCTCTCAACGGGCGATCTCGTTGTGAGCGCCGCAGTTCCCGGACTGTTTCTGGGACGTATCGCGAACTTCATCAACGGAGAGCTGTGGGGTCGGATCACCGATGTGCCATGGGCCGTCATCTTCCCGCAGGGAGGATGGGTTCCCCGCCATCCATCCCAGCTCTACGAGGCACTTCTCGAAGGGCTTGTATTGTTCACCTTCCTCCAATGGCGGCTTTGGAAAACATCGATTCTCCAGAAGCATCCGGGCCGACTCAGCGGAGAGTTTCTGGTGGGATATTCGATCCTGCGCTTCTTCTGTGAGTTTTTCAGGGAACCGGACGCTTCCCTTATCGCGGGCCTGTCGCGGGGACAATTCTACTCGATACTCAGTTTGATTGCCGGTGTGGGGTTGATGGCTTTCGCCATAAAAACATCCCGGAAGATTGCAAGCAATCAAGCTTGATCTTCGTTAAACTCAAATGACCCTTTGGAAGACCATTACCCCTTTTCGCAACAGTGTGTCTAATTTTAGAATCAATCCGAGTCAATCACACTTGTCAGCGATTCGGGGATTCCCAAAATCTATCGGGCGACGGTGATCCTATCGTCCCAAACCCCATCCAGTAATAACAAAAGGATTCCATGAATATACCCACCCATCCATCCCCTTCCTCCCAACCGGTATTGAGACCGCTCAGGGCCGGTTTGACCATGTTAGTGATCTTTGGAATGGCTCAAATGCTCAGCGCCATGCCATCTGGGGGTCCGTATGGACCGATTCAGCAGGAGTGGCCCATTCCTGAGGATGCAGCGACGGTCCGCTACGTGGCCCCAACCGGAAACCCGGATTCCGACGGAGCGACGGCAGCGTCGCCAACTACGCTCGAAATGGCGATTCAGCGTTCCAGCACAGGGGACGTGATTATCCTGAGAGGCGGCGATTACCGCACAGGCAACCTCCAATTGAACCAGGGCATCACCCTTCAACCGTTCGGATTGGAACGTCCGGTCATCAAGGGCTCCGCTGTTGCTTCAGACTGGATCAAGCAGGATAACGGGCTTTGGCAAACCAAGTGGGAAACCCTTTTCCCGTCCGAGCCCGCAGATTGGTGGCGCCGGAGTCGCAATGGCACGATCACCCCGCCATGGATGTTCAACAACGACATGGTCTTTGTGGATGGAATTCCCCTTCGCGCGGTTGGATGGGAAGGTGAAATCACACCGGACAGCTTCTACATCGATTACAAGGCCGGAAACGTCTATATCGGAGTGGATCCGACCGATCGTCTGGTCGAGATCACCGCGTTTGACAATGCGATCACCCGCATCTCCGGATCCTGCTATGGAAGGGAATCGGACAAGATCGGACCCACCATCCGCGGAATCACCTTTACCCAGTATGCCTACAGGGCGATCGAAATAGAAGGGACCAACCCCGAGGAGGTATCGCCCGAATCCAATCATGGGAAAATGGTGGTTGGGACCACCCTCGAACACGTCACTTTCTCCCATTGTTCAAGAGTGGCCGCTTACCTTCGCGGTGACAAGTTGACAGTACGCAACTGTCTGGTATCCGACACCGGAACCGAAGGTCTGTTCATCCTCAGCTCATCCGATGTATGGATCGAGAAAAACATCCTGCGGCGCAATAACATGCAAGGCATGCTCGGATACTTTCCGGCCGCCCTCAAGATCTTCAACCAGTGTTATCGCGTGACCTGTGTGGACAACTATGTGACCGAACAACCCAATTCCAGCGGCATCTGGTATGACGTGGGCAATTGGAACGGGCTCTTCATCAACAACTGGATTGAGCAGTCCAACGATGGCTTCTTCTTCGAGATCTCCAATGGTGCAATCTGTGCCGGAAACCTTTTCGTCGATTGCAACAAAGGAGTCAGAGTCCTCAATTCGCGTGATGTCCATCTCTATCACAACACATTTGTGAATAGTCTGGTCAGTATTGAGCGCACTCCGCGAAGCGCGGTCGGAGACCACTTCGGTTGGCACCCCGCAAGCGGACCCGACGTCGATGAGCGCGACGGCCACCGGTTGATCAACAACCTGATGGTGGGAGAAAGCTCATTCTCCGGACCCATGATGCAATGCACGCAGACGCCGTCCCTTTGCGAGACCCTGCAGCAACCGCAAATCGATTCGATGGGAGGAAACCTCTACGTCCGCGAATCATTGGCCAAGAAACAACCGCTGATCCTTTGGAGTCCGATCAAATCAGAAACAGATTGCAGCCGATCGTTTGATTCGATCGTGGAATTCAAGGCAGCAGTCGCCGATTTGGGGGCATCCGATGCGGAACGGCTTCAATACCACGGTTACTTGTTCAATGGCCGTCTGACCGGCAACTACTCATTGAGTGATCAAGCCTCCATAAACAAGGTATCCACGAAGGACGTACCGGTCGAAATCCTCAAGAAAATCGGACTCGAAGGCAAGAATGCCGCGCTTCCGGGTGCATTCGGCATCGTGACCCATTGAATTCGAATGTGAGCGGGATGCGAACTTCGCACCGGCTCATTTTCCCCTCTGATCCATCCGGGATAGATGCTCCAGCAAGAGTCTCAATTCCCGGATGGCTTGCTTACGGACTTTCGCTTCCGACCAACCCCGGTTAAACCGGATCATCTCATTCCACGATTGCAGACGCGTCAATCCCTTGCTCTCGGCCGAATCCGGTTCAATCCCGAGCCCCACCCAATCCGGGTCGGACACATCCATGGGACGTTCCATATGATCCGTATCGGATTCGTTGTTTGCTGGAACCCCGTCTTGTATCCCGGCAAGCCGACAATACTCGTCCCAGACGGACAGGTAAACACTTGCCTCTGGCTCATTAACAGAACGATCGAGCAGCTCTGCCAATTTGTGGATCCGTTTCAGTCGCCTGCGCCGTATGGCCCCGGGGCTGGACCCGAAGCGTCGCATCCATCGACGGATCAAGACAGCCCCGATCCACGCAAGGCAAAGCAACAAAGCTACGGATAACCAGACCGAAACCATCCACCCGTCAGAAGGCGCAAGCGGCGGAGCAATGTCTTCAATCTTCCATGCCTCCAAGGCTAATGGGTCCGCGTCATCCATCCGGGCACAACTCGTCAAATCTTACCATTGAAGGTCCGGCTCGCATCCATTCAACAAGAGGCAAACCGAACCCCATTTCCGATTGAGAGCTTCACGCAGGAGCCGGAAGTCCGAGCGGCATTCCACAGTAAACCGCAAACTGCCGCGCTGCAGCGTTCAGGTATGCCACAGTGTAGCCCTTCTTCAAGCCCATGTCGTGCATCACCAAATCTTTGGCC
>JAQVLM010000225.1 GCA_028704125.1 Opitutales bacterium | reverse complement strand
CAGATTGTGGGACATACAGTGGATTCGACCTTCCGCATCAATGGACGCAGCTACTGCCTCGACGCACGCCAGAGTCTCTATGCCCGCGTTTGCGGACCTGTGGTTGAACCTGTCATCGTTCCTCGCTGACAACTCATTACATGGCTCACCAGTGGGCACAATCATTGGGAGACAATTCCACCCATGAGCGTCCCTTGGAAGCCTCATGTGAGATTAAATATGTGGCGCAGGTCCAATCGTCCATTGAACTGCGGCGAATAGAGAGGCTTCTCAATCGCGAAATCCCGTCTAGACAACCATTCACCCGAAGACATTGACCTTAAGGTCGCGGACCACCTGAAGCTCACCCCAATCCGAGCCTTTCATCCTGGCGAACCGCGCTTTTCGGCTTTGAGGAAAACACTCCCTGTGATCCTCGTAGATCTCCTTCAGGAAAAGCTTAGAACCAATTGCCATCCCATCACTGAAGTAGCGGATCCTGCGGCGCAACAGCTCGGGCATCTCAACCTTGCCACCACTGCGGACCACCTCATTGAGCTTCTCTTCCGAAATCATGCCACGATCTTTGTCCAGATCCCCTTTGGGCTTTGCTCCCTTTCCGAATAGACATAGACGATAGGCGGCAATCGCGTCCGCAAAACTGCGGCCTCCGTAAATGAGCCGGTAGCCCTCCATAGCGGATGACTTGCCTCCCATCGCAGCCGCATAGCTGCAGAAGCGGTAATCCGCTGGATCATCCACTTGCTTCGAACGCACAGCGTTGAGGTCAATATAAGCCGCTACAGTCGCCATCGCCTGTAGCGAAGGCTCCACCACCAAGCTCTTAAAGCGCTCCATCCACAGGGTGCCCCGATTCCCATTCTGGTGGTTGTACCAGATACTGAAACGCTGCTTGAGTTCACGCATGAACACCGACACATCCCCCATTCGTGCAAGCAAGGCCTCGCGCACCCGCTGCGACTCCTCATCATCCCGCTCCAAAGCCTTCTCCAGCGCATCCGGAGTCATCGAATACGGAGACAGACGCCCACCCTCATGCAATAGACGGAAACGATGCAATAATTCCTCATCCGTCTGTGGCTTCTCATGGCGGACCCGGGCCAGAATATGGAAATGATTCGACATGATTGAATAGGCCAGAAGGTCCACCCCACAGAACGCCGCCTGCTTATGCATCATCCGGATGAACATCTCCTTTTCCCCATCCTCCAATAAGTGCTCGCCAAGGCAACACCGGCTCATCAGATGATAAATTCCATCCTGTTTAGAAACAATAATCCTTTTCCGCTTCATGGTAAACCTCCTCTTGTATCCACACAAAACTCCTATACTATCAATATGTCAAACTAATAGCCAGTTTCTTTATTTGGAAAATGATGAATTGCTTTTATATACAACAACCACTTTACTCGGATAACCGGTGGTTCGGGATTCAACCACTTCTGACATGATGGATTTCCTGACATCGTTTTTGGCAGGCATTGTCCTCATGTTTGTCATTTGGGGCGCATCCCGTGACAATCCTGACGAACACATCCGCAGCCAATGGAAGCGACCTTACGGCATCATTGTGCGCTTATCATTGGTCATACTCGTCCTCCACTGGGTTTTCGGTGTGTTTGGAGTCTCCGTCGCATTAGGATACCTGACTCTGGTGGTATTGACGGTAATGTGCCAAATTCCGAGTTCCGGACATATGGGGACAGGGATTCTTGTCATTGGATGGCTCATTTATGAATGGGCATTGTGGTTTCCATCCCGTAAAACGGTCATTCACAGTCAAACGAGCGCACAGCCCCCTCCCAAACTTGACCTGAAGGGAAAGGCAGCTTACGCCACCACACGGCTTTCGCCGGTCGGAAAAATCAAAACAGACGACTTCGAGGTCATGGCACGTGCGGAATATGGATCCATCGACGCGGGATCCGCCGTAATCATCACGGGCAAGAATGGATTCGAATACCTTGTCCGCAAAGCCGAATGATCAAGGAACACATCGGGACCCGGCTTGACAATTCCGCCTCTTAATCCGTCAGTTTCATACCATACATGGAACGGTCCGCTCCCAGGAAAATTCTTTTTGTCTGTAGCATCAACAAATACCGAAGCTACACTGCGGAAAAGATGTTTGATGGGTTTGATCGGTATCAGGTCAGGTCGCGTGGAACCGAAAAAGGAGCGAGGATCCGTATCACTGAAGGCGACATCGGATGGGCCGACATGATTTTCACAATGGAAAAGCGGCACACCAACCGCATTCGTGAAAAGTATCGGGAAGCGATCAGGGGCAAAACCGTGATCACCCTTTTCATCGAGGACATTTATGAGCCCATGGAGCCAGCGCTCATTGAGGAACTGACCCTCAAACTCCGGCGCTACATCCAGGTGCCGGACTTCCCTCGCAACCGACAACCGTGACCGCGCCACATGCTGATAAAGGCTATCCTTCAGAAACGAGGATCATGAATAACCCACTGAAATCTATTCTCTGGTGGTTGGGCTGGATCGCCATTCTCACAGGTGGTGCATGGTTGCGTTTTCAAGATTTGGGAATTCGGCCCTTCCACGCGGATGAGGCAGTAAATGGCCTAAAACTGGCCGAGCTCAGGGAGAGCGGAGTGGCCCGCTATGATCCCCTCCACTATCATGGCAACACCCTGTGGCTACTCAGTAATGGTTATCTACGTCTGCATCCCCATGCAGATCACACCAACCCTTCGGAATCCGATCTCCGCTCGTTTTCGGCCATCGCAGGGTGGATGCTGCTGCTAATTCCTCTCGTTGGCTGGAAAACATTTGGGAGAACATCGAGTCTGGCATGTGGCCTTATTCTTGCCGGCTCACCGGCGCTTCTGGCGATCAACCGCACCTACATCCACGAGAGCCTCTTCATCCTATGCTGCATCTACGGAATTGCGTTCATGGAAAAGGCGCCTCGATCCAAACATCCATTACATTGGGCGATCGCCGGAGGTGTCTTCTGGGGACTCATGGCATCCACGAAGGAATCCTGGCCTTTGGTTCTGTTGTGTCTTGGTATTGGACACGGAATATCCCGTCTGTTTTTGGGACGAAATAAGGCTGATAGCGGATTAAAATTGAGAACCACCATCCGCACATGGACATGGGCAATCAGTGCGGCACTGTTGACTGCCATCGCGATGTACAGCTCATGGGGGCGTCACCCGCTGGGCATCCGGGATGCGTTGCAGACCTTCTTCATCTACCAAAACGATCCTGGGCATTCAAAACCTTGGTATTATTTTCTGAACCTGCTCTTTTGCTCGAATCGTCTCGGACGCTGGCCCACCGCCGAATTTCTTCTCATTCCTTTCATGATAGCGGGATGCCACGCAATGATCCGCAACGTCAAAAGAGAGCCCGCGCACCTATCATGGGCAATCACATCACTTACACTCATTGGCATCCACAGTATGATCCCCTACAAAACCCCTTGGTTGGTAACGTTGCCATTTGTCGGAATCGCCTTCATATGCTCGACCGGAGTCAAAGTGATCCTTGCGAGCAAAGGATTCCGGATTCCCTCGATTGTCCTGCTCATTGTGGGATCCTTGATCTGGGGATGGGCGGGTTATCGCTCCGCCCTATTGCTTCCGGATCATCACAGCAACCGGCACGCCTACAGCCCCACCTCGCCGGATGTCATCCGGCTGACGGAGCTGATTGAATCGATCGCGTCCCTTCATCCGGATGGAAGGAACGTACCCATCGATGTGATTTTTCCACAAGACAGTAACTACTGGCCGTTACCATGGTATCTGCGCGACTATAAACGCGCAGCATGGAGAAACGAGATTCCCGAAAGCCACTCGGCTTCGATCATCATCGCGCCGCACGATATGCACCTTTCACCCAAACAATGGCCGACAACAGATTACATCACCGAAATGCGTGGACTACGCCCCGGATTGATCCTAAGGGTAATGATCCGGAGAGACCTTTGGATCGCGCTAATGGAATCCAAAGAACTCGGCACTGATTCCCAAGATGCCAATTCCGAACCGAAACAAACCATCAGGGACTCTTGACCTTTGTCCGAATGGCACAAATAACCGACCAGTAAAACCACGCATTTATCGATGGACGCACGAACAAAGGAGATGCTGAAAAAGGTCAGAACGGTCGAAATCCAGACCCGACGCATCGTCCATCAGGTTCTCACCGGATCCTATCGCAGCGCCTTCAAAGGGAGCGGGATCGATTTTGAAGAAGTGCGCGAATACTGCTACGGCGATGATGTGCGGGCGATCGACTGGAACGTCACGGCACGATCCGACCAGACCTTCATCAAAAAATTCCGTGAAGAAAGGGAGCTTTCCATACTGCTGGTGCTTGACCTGAGCGCATCGGGAGCATTCGGGAGCAGTGGCATATCCAAAAGGGAATACGCGGCCGAACTCGCAAGCGCGCTCGCATTCTCTGCCGCTCTCAACAACGACAAGGTCGGTTTGGTCTTGTTTACAGATCGCATCGAGAAGGTTATTTACCCACAGAAAGGTCGGAAGCATGTGTTGCGCATCCTCCGTGAAATCCTTTTCTTTGAACCCGTTGGGCGTGGAACCAACATTGTCGGTGCCCTGCACTACGTTTCCAAGATGATGCGAAAACGATCCGTTGTATTCCTTCTCTCGGATTTCCTACAATTCGACAAAAACGTTCCCCAAAGCACCAAAGATCAGCCGCTTTTCCGCGCCCTGCGCCTTGCCGGACGCAAACACGACCTCATCTGCGGCATCCTTTCAGACCCCCGGGAATCCATCTTGCCCTCCGCCGGATACGTGGAATTTGAAGATGCCGAATCCGGAGACACGATCGAAATCAATACCCGTTCGAAACGCTTCCGGAAAAAATACGAAGACGTGACCGCAGCGCTTTACACCATGAGGGACACCGCTTTCCGGCAAAGCGGATTGGATACGATGCAACTCAGAACCGATTCATCCTACCTCAAGGCACTCCGGCTCCTCTTCGCAAGGCGTTCCGGACGTCACACCTGAACTGATCATGCGTGGCATAAATCAACTGACCGGAGCCTCCCTATCCAAAACCATTCGAACCCGCTTGTCACACAATCAGCTACCCACAGACCTAGGGCTTACCCACGAGATTGGTCGAATGGCTCAATCAGCGGCCTCCGGGAACCGACTACGCGACTCCCAATTCTGTTAATCTTGTAAAAAAAAAACCGATTCCGCCTTTATTGCCATACCCACCAACCGTTCAATCGCATGGCGGGCGAGCGGGAACGCTCATCCCTACCCCAAAGGGCTCTCCCAATAGTAACGGGAGAATGCCCCTCGTTCATTTGCTCCCCAAAACGTCGGAAACTCCCGAACCCGGTAGGGCGAGGGGTCCCCACCGAGCCGCTCTTCCCTCTGCGCTCTCAGCATCTCTGCGCGAAAGCCTCTTCTTCTTCATCCTGTTAATCCAATCCAAGAATTTCTATCTCTCGCCCGGCTTCGCCTCTATGCGCCAAGCTCACAAGGAAATCCACCTTTGTGCCTTGGTACCTCCGTGAGAAAACCTCCTCCTAATCCCTGAAAATGATTACAAATTACGATCCTAATCCGGAATCCACACCAGATCCCTACGATCCCACTCCCAGCGAATGTAAGACGTCAATTATAGTGGTAACTCCTCATCCCCAAACAGATACTTACGGCAACTCGTCCGACTCACCCAGTGACACAGGGCGACCGAAAGTTATGATTTGTAGGTATTTATGGAAACAAGACGCAAAAAGATAAAGAAAATAATAAAATAATCTGTACTTTTTGCGAATGATTTGAGATAGGATTGGGATGAACAATCCCAT
>JAQVLM010000224.1 GCA_028704125.1 Opitutales bacterium | reverse complement strand
CACATCAACTGCATCCAGAATGCCACTTCGTCCTTGCTCCAGTCCGGACGCAATTTCCCGACCAGGATCGGCAGTTCCTTCTGCACGTCCGCAAAGCATTTCAGCAGCATATCCAAGGCAGCCGCATTTCCATCCACAATCACCCGAGTGTAAAGGCCGGCCAGATGCTCCACCTTCGAAGGCCCATGGCAAGCCTCCATAAGATTTCTCATGGATGACATTAGCGCATTTGATACCGCCTGCTTGTCTTTCGAATCCACCTTCAACAATGGCTCAAAATGGGAGTTCAGTTTCCCGTTCTCAACAATGTAGCGCCGGATCGTCTGCAAATACAGGTTCTCTTTTGTTCCAAAATGGTACACAAGCGAACCGAGAGCAGCTCCCGAGTCGCGGGAAATATCCCGCATGCTTGTTCCGGCGAATCCGTGCTCTCCAAAGAGACGTCCGGCGATGTCAAGGATGCTCTTTTGAGTCTGGATACCCTGTGTGTTGCGGGTTCGTTCAATTTGGTAGGCCTTCTTTTTCATGGAGTAATCGGCGTATTCGGGTTGTAACACTGTAAATATAGGCTCCGTTCTGGAACCGTATTAGAAAGTTTGATCTTTAATTACAGAAACGCAAGAAGCAAGTGTCATAATTTGTACACTTTCATACCGCAAGTAAAACTTTTATCAAAACACAGAGCCGGAATCACCCGTCCCGGCCCAATTGCCACAGCTTGACCCAATGCTTCAACAAGCGCGGCAAGTCCGACAGGCGAAGCTGGGAATCCGCATCCGACAAAGCCTGCTCCGGCCGGGGATGCGTCTCAACAAAGAGCCCGTTTGCGCCTGCCGCAAGAGCCGCATTCGCCAATACAGGAACAAACTCCCGCTGCCCCCCGCTCTTTCCACCGGCGGCCCCGGGCAACTGCACGCAATGGGTCGCATCCAACAACACCGGATGGGTTCCCATCCGTTGCATGATGGGAATCGAACGCATGTCCACTACAAGGTTCTGATATCCGAAGGTATTCCCTCTGTCGGTCAACCAAATCTCCCGGGCCCCTGCTTGCGTTAACTTGTCCACCACAAATTCCATCTCGTATGGCGACAGAAACTGACCTTTTTTGACGTTCACCACGCGTCCCGATCGTGCGGCTTCAACCAACAGATCCGTCTGCCGGCACAAGAATGCCGGAATCTGAAGCACATCACAAACCGCAGCAACCCGCTCAACCTGCTCGGGCAGATGAACATCCGTGAGGGTGGCAAAACCGGTCTTCGACTTCACTTCGGCCAGGATTTCGAGTCCTGCGGCCAAACCCGGACCCCTCTCGCTCTTCAGCGATGTCCGGTTTGCCTTGTCAAAGGACCCCTTGAACACGAGGTTCACCTCCGGAAATTCCTCTCGCATCTGCAGGAGAGCATGAGCTACTTCCATCGACAATTCCCTGTTCTCGAGTGAACAAGGTCCCGCGATCAGCAAGAGTCTGTGTGGATCAAACAACATGGGTCTATAGGTCTATTCCAAGTGTATTCATCTCAGAAGCTGATCGATCAGCCATTCGATGCAAGCCGCAAATGCCAAACCGTTTCGTGGAAACGCACCCTGGAGGGGGATTCACCCCGTTTGAATAAGGACAGCCTCCCCTTTTCAGATCATCGCGATTCAATTCCCAAAAACGTAAACATAACGCCCCTCCACAAACTGCCCGTTGTCAACAGCTGGAACAAATGGAGCCTGAGTCAGCGCATTCGAAACCGGGGTAACAAGCTCCTCCGGGATCCCCGGGCCGGCAAACATCGACACACGGGAAACCTTCCCATCCGCATCCACAAAAAGGGTCGCCTCAAACCCCGTCACGCCAAACTCTTTCAGCTTCTCCGCCTTCAAGGGCGAACCAACCATGATGGGATCGCCCTTCCCATTCACATAAACGGCCTGCTGAACGGCTCTGAGGTAGTGCATGCGCGCTTTCCACGTCTGCGGATTGTCCGGATTGAACGCATCCAGCAAAACTTTAACCTGACCCAGAACCTCCTGAACTTTTTCTTTGTTCTGAGGGTCCACGCGAATAATCGGAACGCCATGCCGGTTGACGACCACCATCTCGGGAGCACGATGCGGACGGAAGAGTTCAAGTGTGCGAGCCCTCGAAAGCGTGCCGAACTTCACAAACGGCCAACCCAAATGCATTTCCTTTGCCATCCGGTCATTCTCGGGACCGATGTGATCCATCCCGATGTAGATGAACTCGAACAGTGAACCGTAGGCTTTTTTGAGTTCCCAATATTGCTCGGACGCAGCTCCCAGCATCTCCCAGGATTTGCTGACTCCATGGGAGGCGTAGAACAAGACATACAATTCCGGCTCGGCTTTCCCTTCCAACGAAAAAGGCACAATCTCATCTTCCCTGAGCTGCACCAGCGCCTCACTCAATCCTTTGGCCATTGCGCTGCGCGATGCTTTCCAATCCGCTCCGTCCGGAAGGTTCAGGCATCCGCTGAAAAACCGCACGCAATCCTCCGGACTGAGCTGATCAAACGGCAAACGCCTGCCGACAGTTTTTCCCGTTCTAAACAAAGCAATCGGACCAATCGCACCGGCAACCTCGCCCTTGAAAGCATGCCCCTGCAAATCATTCCAGCTCTGCTTCCCCTTTGGCGCTTTCGCCTTCATCGCATCCAGAACCTCTCCGGATAATCCCTCCAGGCGAATCTGACCATGCCGGGAAGCAGCAGCATTGTCTCCCGAAGCAATGGACGAATTCATTCCAATTAACACCAGTGCCGCCAAAACGATGCGGCCAATCCGAAACGCAGCAGTCGATTTCATGGGATAACGAAGTTAGGGGTGAGAGTGAAAACTATCGCTATCCTTACACCAGCCCTCAACCGCTGTCAATCCCTCCCACCGATACAATCCACAAGTGTTGCTGCCTCCCTTGCCCCGGATCGCGATCATCCGGAATCAACCCGGATCCCCAATCCCATGATAATCGGGGCTCACAGGGCATCATTCCTCTTCTTCAGAAACCAGATGAACAATCCCATGAGGGCCTTTTACCCAGAATGCCGATGAGCCACGGGGCATGACCTCAATGTCATCCCGCCGCACCACACCCTTCTCCCGAAGGTAATCCGCAGCTTCCTCCGTGGAAGGGCACACCACCTCCAACCAGATTTCGGCTTGGCTCAGTGCTGGTGATCGATCAATCCAAAGGCGCTTTCCGCCGAAATCAAAAACCACACTCCCCCGATCTGATTCGCGCAAAACCGGCAAACCAAGGGTCTCGCGATAAAACGCAACCGTCGCCTCAAACTCATCCGACGGAACCTTGATCGCGAGGTTATTTCCAGCTGAAAAGGACACATGCATCACCCTGCAGTTTGAGGGGCAAGCCGCGGACGTCAAGAACCTCGGACCGGTTTCCGGATTTTCCCTGGAAAGTTTTCGGAAAATCGTTTTGACACACCATGCTTCGGGGGCAACCTAAGTCGCTTGTGCCCTTACAGAAGGAAGCGAAGGCTCGGACGCACCGTCCGGATCCAGCCTCTCCGCCTGCCCGGGCCATTCTTGAGACTCATGTCAGCAGCACATCGCTTTCCCCCTTGTTTATCTTTCACGGATTCAAAGGACTCCGAGCCATACGACACGTGGCGGGAATCCTTCCGCTTGAAGGTGCCATCCAAGTTCAATTTTGCCTATGACGTGCTTGGAGCACTGGCCGCCGACCGCCCCAACGCTCCGGCATTGGTGACGTGTGACGATTCAGGCAACTCAAGGACTTATTCCTTTGGCGAAATCGAGCAGGCCAGCAATCGCGCCGCGGCCTTCTTTCTGCGCTGCGGGTTGCGCAAGGGAGACGCCGTCTTGCTCCTGCTGCGACGCCGGCCGGAGTTCTGGTTCGCCCTTCTCGGGCTCCACAAAATCGGATCGATTGCGGTACCCGGCACCCACCTGCTCACGGCCAAAGATATCGCCTTCAGGGTCAAAGCTGCCGATATTCGTATGATCGTGGCAGTGGACAGCCCCTTCCTGAGAAACCACATTTCTGAAGCGGAGGAAATGATCGAACCGGGCGTCATTCTTAAGGCTTTGGTTCATGACGACGATGCCGCTCTGGATGGCGGATGGATCAGTTTCAACCGGGGAATGAACGCCGAATCCGGTCCATTCGCGAAACCACGCGACGCCGATCTGCCCGCACCGAAAGACCCTATGCTGGTCTATTTTACATCGGGTACCACCGGGCACCCCAAAATGGTAATACATGACTTTCTCTACCCGATTGGCCACATCGTAACCGCCCGGTATTGGCAACAGGTCAAGGCCGGAGGATTGCACCTGACACTCGCCGACACCGGATGGGCCAAAGCCGCATGGGGCAAAATCTATGGCCAATGGTTCGCCGGTTGCGCCGTGATGGCCTATGACTTCGACCGGTTCAACCCGCGAAAACTGCTCGATGTCATCCAGGATAACGGCATCACTTCATTCTGTGCACCGCCCACTGTCTATCGGTTCCTGATAAGGGAAGACCTCAAATCCTGGGATTTGTCGACGCTAGAGCATTGCACCGTCGCGGGGGAACCCCTGAACCCGGAGGTATATGAGGCATTTCTGCGGGGCACAGGGATCCGGCTCATGGAAGCCTATGGGCAAACCGAGCTGACCCCAGTGATCGGGACCTTCCGGGGGGTGGAACCCCGTCCGGGATCCATGGGAAAACCCGCTCCACTTTGGGACGTTTGCCTCTTGGACGAGAACGGAGAGGAATGCCCTCCGGATTCGCCCGGCCAAATCGCCCTGAGGATCGGAAATCAACCGCCTCCTGGATTCATGATGATCCGGGAAAATGGCGATCAAAATGGAGCCGCAGCCGCCTTGGTTGACGGAATCTATTACACCGGTGACATCGCGCGAAAGGATGCGGATGGCTATTTCTGGTTCATCGGACGCAACGACGACATCATCAAAAGTTCAGGATACCGGATCGGACCCTTTGAGGTGGAAAGCGCCCTGATCGAGCATCCGGCGGTCGTGGAGTGCGCGGTGACCAGCATTCCCGACCCGGACAGGGGATGCGCCGTAAAAGCTACCGTCGTGCTGGCAAATGGATTCAAAGGATCGCCCGAACTCGCCACCGAGTTGCAGGATTTCGTCAAGACTTCGACTGCCCCCTACAAAAGCCCGCGGGTTATCGAATTCGTAAAGGAGTTGCCCAAGACCATCAGCGGAAAAATCCGCCGGATTGAGATCCGCGCATCCACCTCATGAACCGCAGGGGGAACCGCGCAACCCGGAAGATTCATTTCTGCGCCATCTGGTCACAGCCCAGTGGCCGCATGATGGGTTCCGGCGGGGATGCCTCAACCCTTCGCCAAACGCTTCCCGTAGAACCGGAGGAATACCCCGATACGCTCCCGCATAAGGGGTCTGGGCACGATCTGATCGATCAGCCCGGCTTCCAATAAAAACTCCGCGGTTTGAAAACCCTCCGGGAGGTCCTGCTGGAGCGTCTCCTTGATCACCCTCGGGCCGGCAAACCCAATCAATGCTCCGGGCTCAGCCAGAATCAGGTCCCCAAGCGTCGCAAAGCTCGCCGTGACCCCACCCGTGGTCGGATTGGTCAATACCGAAATGTAGGGAATGCCCGCATCGGACAGTCGCCCGATAGCGGCGCTCGTCTTTGCCATCTGCATCAGGCTCAGGATCCCTTCGTGCATGCGGGCACCGCCCGAAGAACTGACCACGATCAAGGGCATCCGGCGCTCGCCGGAACGTTCGGCGGCACGGGCGATCTTCTCCCCGACGACCGACCCGAGACTTCCTCCAAGGAAGCGGAAATCCATCACACCGAGACACACCGGTATACCCTG
>JAQVLM010000223.1 GCA_028704125.1 Opitutales bacterium | reverse complement strand
TGAGGATCGCCTTTCCATCACGGATCACAAACACCACGCGCTGCATGCTATCGCGTGCATTCTCCTTGCGATTGTCCGATGGTTTTTTGCCGGAGTCCGGGTCCTTCGAATCCTCTGAGTCAGCTGCCTTTGTCTCATCCCCGTCTTTTTCAGGCTTCAGCTTGAGCTGCTCCCGCACCTCTGTCTTCTGCCGAACCGTCACACTCTGCAACGGAACCAGCACCACATCCTTCTCGCTCTTGGTCCGGATATCGGCAGTCGCTGTCATTCCGGGACGAAAACGGTTGTCTGCCTTGTCAAACCGCACCCTGACCTGAAAAGTGGTAAGCTGTTCCTGTGAGCCCATGTTTGCGGTGTTTGCCGAATTCGCGATCTCCGAGACCACACCCGCGAATTTTTCATTTGGTAGAGAATCAATCTCGATGTCCGCCTGATCCCCGACCTTCACATTGATGATGTCCGTCTCGGCGACATCGACCCTCACCTCCATCGCACTCAAATTCGCCAATCGCAAAATCTCGGTGCCCGCGAACTGCCCGGTCCCGACTACCCGATCCCCGCTCTCCGCATTGAGAATCGTCACCGTTCCATCGATCGGAGCATAGGTCGACGCCTTCCCGAGGGCATCCATCGCCTCCTTCAGTTGCATCTCCTGGCGCGCGATCTGAAACACCGATGCTTCATAGGCCGCCTTTGCCACCTCCATGTTCGTCCGCGCCTGATCCAGTTCGTCCTCCGTCACAAAGCCTTTCTCCGCCAGATTCTCGATCCGTTTCAGGTTCAAGCCCGCGAGTTCCATCTGCGCTTTGTTCTGGGCACTGTTCGCTTTGGTCGCACTGAGAGCCGCTTCCTGCTGCTTCACTTGTGCCTCCAGAGTATCCGTGTTGACCCGGAACAGCAGATCCCCCTTCTTCACCGATTCGCCGTCCCGCACCGGAAGCTCAATGATCTCACCGGACACTTCGGACGAGAGCTTCACCTCCGCCTGCGGATGAATTTTCCCGGTGGCGGTCACCACGCTCGTGATATCCCCCCGAACCGACTTACCGGAGGTAACCTCGATTCCCTTGGGAGCGGAACCTGCCTTGATCGCCCCAAAGGTGCCAATTCCGGCCAACACAACCAGAATAATCACCACCCTTTTCAGCCACGACTTCTTCTTACGTTTCTTCATTTTTCAAATTCCCGATCTTTCCTTCATTCAACTCCCGCATCCGCAACACCCGTGCGAGTCTCGATGTCAATCCTATGCCGGTCCAACAGCCGACCATCCAACTCGGCCAGCTCAACCTCCGCAAATAACACAGCCAACCAGGCATCCAACTCCGCGATCGCCGCCCGATCCACTGCCAGTTGCGACTCCTGCAGATCCCTGAAGCTGGCTAAGCCATTGTCGACCCGCTGCTGCTGCTGTTCAAAAGCTTCCGTTTCAAGTTCCAAGGTCAACCGCGCAGCATCCAGTTTCTGAAGTCCCACCGTCAACACACGATGGGTATCCCGAACCCTCCTGAACAAATCCTGCTCCATCCGTGCCAGACGGAACTCCTCCCGTTCAATCACGCTCTCCGCTTGTCTCAAACCTGCCTTTGCCGCACGTTTTCCAATGGGAACGCTCACCTCCAGCCCCACCTGCCAGTCGTGTCCTTCCTTTTCAAGTGCGCTTTCGTAGGCAGTCCTGGCTCCCTCCTGAGATAGCCCTGTGGTGGAAGCCGAAGCCACCAGATCCAGGTTCGTGCGCATCTCATCTTTTGCCAACAGACGATCCTCTTCCAATACCTCTAGGTTGGCCCTTTGGACGCTCAACTCGAGACTACGGGCAAGCGCTCCGGCCCAGACGCTTCCAAGATCCGGAATATCCGCGCCCACCGGTCGCAAGGATTCCACCGAATAATCCCGCCGGGCCACGCCAGCTTCAAGCCGACCCAACTGCACAGCCAGAGCATCCTCCGCTTCCTCAACCTGACGCCCGGCATCCAAAAGGATCTCCTGTTGCGAGGCCACATTCGCCCGCGCCTGCAAAACGTCCAGCCGGGTCGCCCGACCGACTTCCTCCCGCGTCAGGGTTTCCTCCAACAGGGTTTCCGCCAAACGGATCGCCGACTCCCTCCGGTTCATCCGCGCCCTGGCATGCGCCAGTTGCCAGTAGGCCTTCTCCGTGTCCCGGATGACCGACAATACCTGCTGCCGGAAATCCAAACCCGCAATCTCCAAACGCTTCCCGGCCTTCCGAATACCAGCCAGGTTCACCCGGCTCCCACTTCCCTTGAGTAAAGGCTGCCGGATCGATGCCGTAATCGCTGAATTATGGTTGAGATCATCCGCTCCAATGATCTGGTTCAATGACGAATCGTAGCGGCTCCCTCCGCTCCTCACATAGTCAGTGCGCAAGGTCAACGAGGCACCGGAACTCAACTGCCGGGTTGCTCCCAAGCCAGCCCGACCCGTTTCCGAACTGCTGCGATACAGGTCCCGGTCCTGTTCCTGCTCAGCCCAAGATGCCTCTCCAAAGAGGGTTGGGTCGAACGTGGCTCTAGCCACATCAACGGAGTCCCCGGCTATGCGATGGTCCGCTTCCTGAATCCGCAGATCCAGATTCCGCACCATCGCCTCCGTGATCGCGTCCTCAAGCGTGAGCGTATTTCCCGAAAGAACCAAGCCACCCAAGCACATACCTGCACCCCCTAAGGCAATGCTTTTCATCCAGCCTTTGATCACTTCCGTTCCGATTCTCATTTTTCTATCTGTCATTCTCCGAAAACTGCCGTATGTACAAACACCCCAATTCGAATGGGCTCAAGCATGCGGACTCTTCCAACGAAGACAATCCGATATCAGTTTGTATGCCAATTCTGTCAGCCCTCACTCTTGTTCCTGATAATAAACACCTTCCATATCAACACAATCGCAATTTCCTTCCAAATGATCCCGCAATGCGCCGAAATCTCGTGGGTTTTGCCAAACCTTGACCTAATTCACCAAACAATCCCACCATTCCTCGCATCGTCGATTTGCTGGCCAACATCTCAACCCGGCTCTCTCCATGATTCTGCAACACGTTGCATCCGCTTCAGTTTGCTCTTTTCCAAAATCCGGATTCCTGTCTCAATTATGTAGGGTGGGGCCCATGCACGGCGCATTACCTGAGAACAACCAAGCACATCTTTTCATGAACCCCTTGATCCAGACTCTTTGCCTTTTGATGGTCCCCTTGCTTTCAGCTTCGGGGGAAACGATCGACGAAGACGCCGATCCTGCTGCATCCAACCTCAGTCCAATATGGATCAATCAGGTTGGATATCATCCCCAACAGCAGAAATGGGCCGTGATCAGCGATCCTCAGGCGAAAGCCTTCCAAATCGTGGAAGCAGAAGGCGATGCCACTCCGCTGTTTGAGGGCACGATCGGCGAACCCGCCTATTGGCAACCACTCCAGGCCGAAGTCGCGCTGGTCGACTTCTCCGACTTCAAAACCCCGGGCCGATTTCTCATCAAAACCGACACCGGAGCAACCTCCGCACCCCTCATTATTAGGAATGAAGCCCTGAGAGAGCTTTCGAAGGCAGCTATCAAAGCCTTCTACTTCAGTCGCGCCTCCTTTGAACTTGAGCCGGCTTATGCCGGGAAATGGGCACGCCCGGCTGGCCATCCCGATGACCACGTTCTGATCCATGCATCGGCGGCTTCGGAATCCCGCCCCGAAGGATCAGTGGTTTCAGCCCCAAAGGGATGGTATGATGCAGGCGACTACAACAAATACATCGTCAACTCGGGGATTTCGACCTACACGCTCCTGTTGGCCTACCGGATGTTTCCCGAATACTACAACGGGCTGGATCTCAACATTCCGGAAAGCGGAAACGACATCCCCGACCTCCTGGATGAGGTCAAGTGGAACCTCGATTGGATGCTTGCCATGCAGGATCCGGACGATGGCGGGGTCTATCATAAGTTGACCACCCTGAGCTTTGAGCCCGCCGTGATGCCACACCTGCTGAACGATCCACGCTACATGGTGATGAAGTCCACACCGGCCGCCTACAACTTTGCAGCGGTCATGGCAATGGCTCACCGCGTCTGGAAGCCATTCGACGCGGAATACGCTAACACCTGCCTCAATGCCGCGATCCACGCATGGGAATGGGCGGAAGCCAACCCGGGCATCCTCTACAAGCAACCCGAGGACGTCCACACCGGACACTACGGAGACAGAGACATCCGGGACGAGCATTTCTGGGCAGCCACCGAGCTCTACCTTGCTACGGATCAGGAAAAATTCATGGAAACCGCCCGTTCGATCGACTGCGAAATCGGAGTGCCCGGGTGGAACGCCGTCGGTATTCTCGGGCATTACTCTCTCGCCGTTGAAAAACAACTCCCTGAATCCATCTCTGTCATCCGCGAACAGGCCGACAAGGAATTGCGGCTTGCCAACCGTTCCGCCGCAAAAGTCGGCATGGAAAACAAGGATTACATATGGGGAAGCAACGCCGTGGCCGCCAACAAGTCCATGCTGCTTCTCATTGCCCACCGTCTCACGGGGGATACGGAGTCGTTCTCAATCGCGTGCGACAAGTTGAACTACATCCTCGGGAAAAACCCCACTGGATACTGCTTTGTCACCGGCTTCGGAGCACGCCCGGTCATGAACCCCCACTACCGGCCAAGCATGGGGGACGATCTCAAGGATCCACATCCCGGATTCCTCTCTGGCGGACCCAACCACCAGCGTCATGACGTCAAATGGGTCTCGGGATACCTGGGAGACGCCCCGGCAATGGCCTTCTGCGACGAGGAAGCCAGCTACGCCACAAACGAGATTGCCATCAACTGGAACGCCCCTCTTTCCTTTATCAGCGGAGCAGTGGAAGCCATACTGGAGGCTTCGGCAGCTCCTGAAGACCCAACGGACGAATGATCCTCAAACACAAAGATTTCGGAGGTTACGGAAAACCTGAGCTTATCCTCATCCATGGGATGCTGGGCTCCAGTCGCAACTGGGTCAGCATTGCCCGTTGCCTGACCGCCCACTTTCATGTGATTGGCCTCGACATGCGCAACCATGGATCCTCGCCCCACGCCGATGCCATGGATTATCCGCTCATGGCAGAGGACGTCCTGCGGTGGATGGACACGCATGCGGTTCCATCCGCCCGCTTCATCGGCCACAGCATGGGGGGCAAAATCGTCATGCGCCTCCTCCACTACCATCCCGATCGCGTCACTCAGGCCGTCATCGGAGATGTGGCACCCAAAAACTACCCACCGTTTTTTGCCGACGCTTTCCGCGCGATGCAGGCGGTCAAACCTGGAGCTTGCTCCAGACTGTCCGAGGCGGATGCTCTCATGGCTCCCATCGAGCCGGATGACAAACTACGCCAGTTTCTGCTCACCAACCTGCGCCGCAGGGAAGACGGCAGACTCGATTGGATCATCCATCTCGAGTCCTTCACGGCCAACATGGACAAGCTGTCCGAACCGCCATTTGGTCCGGATGACCGGTGCCTCGAACCCATTCTTTTCCTCAGGGGCGAATTCTCCCGGTTCGTGACCGACGAAGATCTCAGGACCATCCTCCGGCACTTCCCCAACGCCACCATTGGCTGTGTCCCCAACGCGGGTCACAACGTTCACTTCGACAACCGCGAGGCCTTCTGCAAGGAAACCCTTCAGTTTTTCGGCATCCCCGCGGGGCTCCCGCAGTCTTGAAGGCTTCCGGAGATCCATACCAATCCATCCGCAAGGATTCTTCACCCTTGGGACCTCCCACCGCAAACACAGGCACGCCTTCGAGAACAACACAAAGCAGATAGGGCTGGCTTTTACCCTCTGTTCCAATACTATCCGGATCATCAGAATAACGCATTTTCGACAGGTCGGGA
>JAQVLM010000222.1 GCA_028704125.1 Opitutales bacterium | reverse complement strand
AAGCAACCGGGCAGCGTCTGCGCAGCCTCATGCCATGGGTTCCAAAACGCAACATCAAGGGAAGCCAGGCATCTTACGCCTGATTCAAACCAACATGTTCATGATTTGAACAAAGGTGCCCCTTCCGTCCGCGGAAAGGGCACTTTTTCTTTATGATGACCACCCTCCGACTCGCGACCCGCAAAAGCACACTGGCTATCCGGCAAACCGAACTGCTGGCAGCCCATATCGCATCCTCCCATCCCGACATCCGTTGTGAGGTGGTTCCTCTTGTCACCACCGGAGACATCCAGACCACTTGGTCTCTCGCGGAACAGGGCGGCAAGGGTTTGTTCACCAAGGAGATCGAAGAAGCACTTTTGGAAGGAACGGCCGATTTGGCTGTGCACAGCGCCAAAGACCTGCCAACCGAAATGCATCCCGACCTCGAGATTTGCGGTTACCTTCCCCGCGAGGATCCGCGTGACATGCTGATTACGAGAGCCGATCTCGGCAACCAGGCGCCAAGCAAGATCGCGACTTCCAGTCCGCGTCGCCGCATGCAGGGCAAAGTCATTTTTCCCACCGCCGTCTGGGGCGAAATCCGGGGTAACATCGAGACCCGCCTTAAACGCATCGTCTCTGGAGCCAGTGACGCCACATTTCTCGCCTGTGCTGGCTTAAACCGCCTCGGATTCTCCCAATGGGATGGGTTGACCTTTCATCCAATGCCGGTAACGGAAATCGTTCCAGCCGTTGGACAAGGAGCCATTGCGATCCAATCCAAAAAAGGGAACTCCGAGTGGCTAAAGCCATCACTTGACAAGGAAACCGCCTTTGCAGTCTCCCTAGAGAGAAGCTTTCTCGCCGCGCTTGGAGGGGGCTGCCACAGCGCAATTGGTGCCCATTTCGACGGCACCATCTTCCACATCTTCGCTGAACCCTGTGGATACATGCATTTGACGGTTCCCGGCAATCTTCGCAAAGAATCCCCCCTCGTTCTCCTCGACGAACTCATCAGCCAAGCCCGCGACGGTTGATCCAAAAAAACACCTCGAACGTCTTCATGCGACATTAGGCGGGGAATTGGACAGATCCAATGCATTCACTGCACCATCGCTTCATTCCTTCATCGGGGAAATGGTTCCGGATTCACTGTATTCCGATCGAAGTTCCTAATAAGCCGTAATCAATCCGCGTTCATATACCCGACCCGAACGGAATATCCATCGTCATGTCCGTTTGGAACAACTCCCGTGAGTGACGTGATCATAAACCTTCTGGTTCAATACGCAATAACCGCCCGGATGAATGTGCGATCGACGCTTTGATACTATTGTCTCCTCAACAACGGAGTGAATGGCCACTGAATACCATATGATACACGCTTCGCTCTGAACCCTTTCATCATCCGAAGAGATTAACCTTGAGGTCACGCACGACCTGCAATTCACCCCAGTCCGCCCCTTTCATCGACGCAAAACGGGCTTTCCGGTTTTCTGGGAAACACTCCCGGTGCTCATCATAGATTCCCTTTAGAAAGAGCTTGGATCCGATGGCCATCCCATCGCTGAAGTAACGGACCCTCCGGCGCAGCAACTCCGACACCTCCACCTTTCCACCGCTGCGGATCACCGCATCCAGCTTCTCCACGGGCATTACACCGCGGTCCTTGTCCAATTCGCCTTTCGGTTTAGCGCCTTTCCCAAACAGACACAAACGATACGCCGCAATGGCTTCGGAAAAGGCACGTCCTCCGTAGATCAAGCGGTATCCCGCCATGGCCGAGACCTTTCCTCCCATCGCCGCGGCATAGCTGCAAAAACGGTATTCCGCCGGATCATCCACCTGCTCCGCACGCACCGCATTGAGGTCGATGTAGGCCGCAACGGTTGCCATTGCCTGCAGCGAGGGCTCAACCACCAGACTCTTGAACCGCTCCATCCACAAAGTACCACGGTTCCCATTCTGGTGATTATACCAGATCGTGAAACGTTGCTTGAGCTCACGCATGAACACTGACACATCCCCCATACGCGCCAGCAAAGCATCCCGCGCGTGCTGCGCGATCTCATCATTCCGTTCCAGCATCTTCTCCAGCCCATCCGGCGTTATCGAATAGGGGGAAATCCGACAACCCTCATGGAACGCCCGATAACGGCTCAGCAACTCCGCATCCGTCTGCGGCTTCTCATGCCGGACCCGCGCCAGGATGTGGAAATGATTCGACATCACTGAATACGCCAGAATATCCACCCCACAGAACGTCGCCTGCCGCCGCATCATCCCAATGAACATCTCCTTCTCCCCATCCTCCAGCAAATGCTCACCCAAACAACACCGGCTCATCAGATGATAAACGCCATCCCGATTCCGAACCACAATACGCTTCCTTTTCATGATCATCCTCCTCCTCACCCATTAACCGAAACCAACTGATTGTCAAATAAAGGCTCTGTGGTTTTATTAATGCCTGTGTTTTTGGAGTTATTGTCGGATTCTCCGTTTACGGGCCAAATAGTAAGCGTTCCGATCCTTCAATCCCCGAACACGAATATCGTTGATACACAAAATATAAACTGTACAGTCTCGAAGTGCTGTCTCCAAATGAAACGTTTCCTTCATATCTGCTCCACGCTGAATCCCGAGAGTGGAGGACCTGCTCATGTTGCGATTCAATTGTCCATGTTGCACACTCAAATGGGGCATCAGTCCGAAATACTAACGATTGACGCACCCGCATCCTCGCACTTCTCGGACGATACGATCAAAGTCATAAATGCGGGACCCGGACGGTTCGGGTGGTCCTATTCAAGGGCATTGATTCCGTGGCTAACCAAGAACCTCCCATATTATGATGGCGTAATGGTTCATGGATTGTGGCAGTATCCGTCGTGGGCGACGGCACGGACCATCCAAAGGTTCAGGCGTAACGGTGTGGTTTGCCCTCCCCTTTTCATTCTTTCCTGTGGCATGTTGGATCCCTGGTTTCAAAGCTGGGAACGCCGACCGTTCAAAACCTTCCGGAATTCCATCTATTGGGAACTATTCGAAAGGAAAACACTGCGCTGGGCGGATCGGATTGTGTTCAGCAATCAACGGGAGTGCGATCTTGCCCAAAACACATTTCCCCGGTATCCCAAAGAAAAAGACCTTGTAATCCCATTGGGAGTGGCAGAACCACCAACTTTCTCCGAATCCATGGAATCGGAGTTCCTAAAGCACTGCCCATCCGTTGAAGGGAAACCCTTTATACTGTTTCTTTCCCGGCTTGACCCGAAAAAGGGTCTTGATCTGCTGATTCAAGCCTACATGCAAGTGTATAGCCATGCCGTAAAACACAATCCTCAGAAGGTGTATCCCCGACTTGTAATAGCCGGACCTGGAAAAAGCTCCGCATACGGGATGATGCTTCAAGAGATGGCAAAACCCATGGCAAATCAGATCACATTTACCGGGATGCTGACAGGGGATGCGAAGTGGGGGGCGTTTTACGGCTGTGATGCTTTCATACTTCCGAGCCATCAGGAAAACTTTGGTCTTGTGGTAGCCGAAGCCCTTGCCTGCGGGAAAAAGGTTTTTCTTTCGCGTCAAGTGAACATATGGCGGGAAATCGTGGAAGACGGGGTCGGAGTAGCGGCACCGGACACATTGGAAGGAGCCATTCAACTCGTGGAATCCGCATTTGAGTATTCCGCGAGCCCCAGAAAAGATGCGCTGGACGCCCGCAAAACCTTCGACAATCGTTTCCAAATTGCCAATACTGCCCGCATATTTGTTGAACAATTTGAAGCACTGAGCTCCTCATCGGGAGAAAGCTGAAGTGATGATGGTCCGTGTTGAATCGCCGCCCATGGAAAACAGCCCTTCCATCAACACCAACACCCACACTGGTCCGAGCTTCAGTCTTAAATCGAGGATCGCCCGTTTCGCTTGGGGATTGGTGGAATCAACGGTTTTCCGAATGAGCCCCCGACCACTTCACAGTTGGCGATCATTTCTTCTCAGGTGTTTTGGCGCCAAAATAGGAACACGTAGCCACATTTACCCCGGAGTCAGAGTATGGGCGCCTTGGAATCTCCGCATCGGAAATGAATGCGGAATTGGCGATGGGACCACGCTTTACTCACAGGGCTTGATCTCGCTTGGGAACCGGGTGGTTATCTCTCAAGGATGCTATATCTGCACCGGAACACATGACTACGAAGGCGAGGGATTCCCCTTGCACACGGCACCGATCGACATCGGAGATCATGCCTGGATCGCAGCGCAAGCTTTCATTCATCCGGGAGTGAAGATTGGGAATGGGGCGGTAATCGGAGCAAGATCAGTCGTCACGACGGACGTTCCGGACTGGACCGTTTGTTCAGGATTCCCTTGTCATCCCGTCAAGAAACGCACACCTCCAAGCTCTGGAGATCCCTGTCCGGCTAAAAACGGGAACGGAAGATGAAAAAAACGGCACCCATGATGCAGAACCCGGCCCAAAGGTAGTCCCATGTCAGCTTCTCTTTCATGTAGAAAACAGCAAATGGAACAAAAACCGTCAAGGTGATCACCTCCTGGATGATTTTGAGCTGCCCTACACTAATCACCGTATGCCCTGTCCGGTTAGCCGGAACCTGAAGGAGATACTCAAACAGTGCAATCCCCCAGCTGACCAGTGCCGCAATGATCCATGGTTTATGGGCAAGATTCCTGAGATGCCCATACCAGGCAAAAGTCATGAATACATTACTGCACACCAATAGCAAAATCGTTGTGTAAACCGCCTTCATCCGCATCCACACGACCGGCTCATTCAGGGAAGCGGTCCGGAAACCAAGGGAGAGTGCGCCCATGCGATCCCTAATAACCCCATCCGATCATCCGCATCACCGAACAAGCGCTTCGGTCCTCCATCTAAAGCTCATGCGTATCACGTATCCGTAAGACAAAATCAATCCCGATTTTTGCGAGAGGAATCAGCATACCTTGACGCCGCTTCCAAAACCGGAGAGTATTATCAAAACGGTCCATGAATCATTCTAACGTCCATCACCGTGCATTTCACGCGAAGTCCCCGTAGGGAAACGAACCCGTTTTGTTCATGAATCGACCGTTCAAAACACTGGCTTGCTACTGCCTGACTATGGCTTGGCTGTGTTTGGGAGGGGGTTTGCGAGGAAATGAGGCAACGGATTCAGAAGCCCAAAGCACTCCACCCAACTACCGCATCCTGCTTCTCCATTCTTATCATCAGGGTCTATCCTGGACCGATAGAATCACCGAAGCGATACAGGATAAGCTCAAATCAAACCTACAGGTGGAGCTACAGGTGGAATATCTCGATACCAAACGGTTTGGACCGCCGGCTCCTGACAGTCCGGTAACGAACCTGATGCTCTCGAAGCACACCAACCCGCCACCCGATATCATCATAGCGGCGGACAATGATGCGCTATTGTTTGTCCGGGACCAACTGACCCAACAGATTCCCGACGTTCCAGTAGTTTTTTGCGGGATCAATCATTTCTCCGAAGCGCTCACGGAGGGGATCCGTTTATTTTCGGGAGTTCTGGAAAAAACATCTCCACTGAAAACCATTCAGCTCGCGGGACTGCAAAACCCCGAAGCCGACAAACTCGTGGTCATCTGTGATTCCACCACAACCGGCAAAGCCGAGATCGCCCACGCGATGGAGGAGCTATCTGCCATTAGGGCGCAATTCTCCATCGAATGGTGGACCGACCGCTCCATGGTTCAAATCCAGAAAGACCTGAACAGCCTGAGCGAGGACACACTTGTGCTTCTCCATTCTTATCATCAGGGTCTATCCTGGACCGATAGAATCACCGAAGCGATACAGGATAAGCTCAAATCAAACCTACAGGTGGAGCTACAGGTGGAATATCTCGATACC
>JAQVLM010000221.1 GCA_028704125.1 Opitutales bacterium | reverse complement strand
CCCGATTTCTGCTGCGTCGTCTTAACGAGAAAACCGAGGCATCTCGATTGACAACTTATCACAAAAGATCCGACGGCAAAGCCATTGCCTTCGAGATCGCGGAGGAGTCAGAAGGCACTGAAAGAATGATCGACCTCTTACCAGCATTCTTCGAACTCACTGATCCAGATACTGACAAAATCTTTTTCATAGATGAGATCGACCGAAGCCTCCACACCCACCTTACGCGAGGGATGATCGAAAGCTTCCTGGAGACTCGTTCCACAAGATCCCGTGCCCAGTTGTTCTTCACTACCCACGATCCGCTGTTACTGGATCAAGAACTTTTACGGCGCGACGAAATCTGGTTCATCGACAAACTTGATGCTGGACAATCTAAGCTTACTGCTCTCAGTGATTTCAAAGGAGTTCGGTACGACAAGGATATCCGCAAGAACTATCTTCTTGGCCGATTTGCGGGAGTTCCTGCTGTCCGACGTTTGCCACGCAGAACCGTTAACAAGATTGACTCGTAATGAGCACCCATAGACGAAAGGGGTTTCGCCGCAAGGTGGAATTTGAAGAGCGCAACCACTTCATCGTAATATCAATGGAAGGAGCGGAAACGGAGCCGAAATATTTTGGTGCGTTTTGCACTCCGCGCGATGGGAAAACTCAAATCAAACTCGTTCCAAATCCAAATCACAAATCCAATCCCAAGGATGTTCTTCAGCGTTTGAAGGTTTTCTTCAACAAAAAGGGTTACAGCAATAACAACGGTGACAAGGGATGGATGGTTATCGACCGGGATTCATGGACCGAAGATGAATTAAACCAGGTGCATCGCCAAGCCAGAGAAGCTGGTTTTTCTGTTGCACTTAGCAATCCCTGTTTTGAGTTATGGCTCTATTTGCATCTACATGATTGGAAATCATTCTGTGACAGGGGCGAATGTCAACGCAGCCTCGCAGAACTGCTATGTGGTTACTCATCTAGGACCAAAGGAGGTTATGACGTTTCCAAACTGATGCCAGGGGTGAAACATGCAATCAATCGGGCCCGGAGCAATGATTTGGAATCACAGGATCTGTGGCCTCGAGGACAGACAACAAAAGTCTACCTACTCGTCCAACAGTTGTTGGACGAGCCCCAAGTGCATGAAATATGAATAACGGAAAGATATCGATTGCGTCCAGCCTGTCAGACTTAATGGATAGTGGGATTCGGAAACGAGCGTTCTTTGAGTCCACTGGTGTGAGGAGTCCATCTTCTGATGTTTCGATATTTCCGGCGCAAGGGTTTCACATTTACAGCCGATTGCGGTTAAAGATGGAACTCGAGGCTCCCGAGAGTGAGGCTCGGATCCGGAGATTCATGGAAGTCATTCATCGTTACGCAGAGGTGGCTACGAGTTTGGTCAGCGGAGAGGACCTTGTGTTGCTCGAGCTTCAGGGAGAGACTTTGCATCTCTTTATGCCATGCCAACTTCACGAACAGAGTTCCATTGAGGCAATCGCTTTGGTCACGGCATTGCATGCGGAAATCGAACAGGAGGTAAAGGGTCTGGCTGGCGATGGCTGGAAAAGCCTTCGTTTCACAATGGATCACGGAGACACCCTCTTGGTTGATTCCTTCCAAAATAGTGATGACTCGGTTATTTCGCTATCTCCGGCTGCCAACGAACCAGCCAAACAGTTCAAACGGGATTCCGATGTGTTCCCGTCAGGATGCTTACGTCTGAGACAATCGGTTCTCGATGTTTTGCATGGCAACAATCTCAGTATTTCCACCACTGGAGAACGGGATGGTTGGGTTTCATTGCGAGTTGATGACCCGTCAACCGTCCTGAGTCGATTCGCCGGATTCACTGATAAAGTTCAGGAATTCCGGAATAGGATCGAACAGAATGTACCCATCGATAGCCTCAATAAATACGCGAATTTGATCATCAATCGCGCATTCTCTGGGCTCCAACCTGGCAGCCTTGATTCTCCGCTGGTTCTCAGGGGTTGGACCCTTCGTGCGGATTTGGACGGTTTTAGTTGCCAAGTTCTGAGATCCTTCGAAAACCCGAATCAACCGGAAGCACTCAAGAAACTGGTCGGAGAATTCATCCAGATCATGAATGATGCGTCTCACTTCGACTCAGGTTGTCCTTTCCCGGCAATCCGCCTTCCTTGGGCTGGAGACTGCGCATCGCGATTCATTGTATCCACCGACGAGGCATACGAGGAACAATCCAAAACGATTCCGGCTCAAGTTCAGCATCGATGGCAGGAACAAACGCAAGCGGGCCGATGGGTGTGCTCACTGGCTGGAGGAAACAAAGAAAAAGGGAATGGGTTCACTCTGCTTGCGGAAATAACAATACAAAACCGACGGTTTCAGATTGAAGGCGGTTGGGGAATCCGTCGATCGAAACAGGGCGAACAAGATGTAGGCGGGAATCCTACAGAATGTGTTATGCACTCCAATGATGTTGCGGAATTGAATGAAGCATGGAAAAAGGCATACACACCTGATCAGGAACACCCCTCATTCGCCAAAGCCGGATTTCAGGAGTTGAAAGTGGCCCAGATTCAAGCTCAGCAATTACTGGATGCAACAAGGGAGGTCTCCAAGGGCCATTCTATCACTACACCAAAGCCGTATTATGATCAAAGCCGGTAGCATTCAGAAATTGGAGAATTCCGGCTGTATGGCTCTTGCTGACAGCATTGCTGCACAGTTTGGTCCGCCACATCAAAGAATTGCCAAATCGTTCGCTCAAGAGACACGGGAGTCCTTGTCCTACCCGAACTTTTCATTCGGAGTAACGGCTTCACGGGCCGACTTGACGATCTACATCCACCCAAATTGGCACCAAACCGTTCCTTTGGTGTCTGCAATAGCCGATTGGCTTACCCCTGGGATGGATTGGCATATCTACCCAAACCACACTCTTTGCTGGGATATCGATGAACGATGGAGGGACAGATGCAGGTTAACCTTTGACAACCTTGAGCCAAAATATGCCTTCCATGAACTAGGCATTTGGCTAAAATGGAGCGTTTGTCATCTGCTCGAAGAAAACCTCATTGCGCGACAAGCTGGGCTCAACCGACTCCGCAAATCTTGCCTGCAGTTCGCACATGGGAACAGGGGAAAGAGACAATACGAAAAGGAACGAGCTGCGTTTTGTGCTCAGCTGCAGAGCCAACTGAAAGCCAAAAGGATCACGCTAATTGGGACCAACCCAACCTGAGCGATAGTGCAATATGAAGCCAACCTGAAAAACTTGATTTTTCTTGATGCTATCCAACCCAAATTTGCAAGTTGGTCTGCGAATTCTTCGAGAACGGCGTTGTCATCCAATTCTTCAAATTGCTGACGGATCTGTGATTTCTTTTCATCCAATGCAGCATTTGTATGAACGGGAAACAGCAAAACAGATCCCGTTGTTTTTTGGGGCCGCGCGAGGTTCACCATTACACAACAAATGACAGATAGCGAAGCAGCGACCAATGAGAGCATGAGCATGACCACTACGAATTTGCTCAGACAACTTGCAGCAACGGTCTCATCCGCCCCAATCCCTGTAAGAAACTGGAGCAGATAAAAGGAAAGGCCAGCAATCGCCGTAGTGAAAGCGGCAACTCCTGCGGTCTTCCCATCGATGAAACGAAGGATTTCTGAGATGTTTTGATACGAGTATTTCGCGTGTTCTATTTTTTTATCCATTACACTGTTGTTGGATTAGTCTGGGATTCGGTGGCAAGGGTCGATTCGATGAGGCGGATTTCTTCAGGAGTGAGGTCAAAGAGGCGGTAGACGATTTGGTTGATCTCGGACTCGGCGGATTCGAGGGCATGGGGATCATTCCGGGAGGTTGAGGTGGTCGCGGATTGGACCAGCTCACTCAGTCGCTTCTTATCTTCATCCGCTGCGGGAGGGATAGGGAGATGCTGCATGTAAATCGAGCTGGGCTCAAAGAATTCATTCTGCAGAGGAGAAAGCAATAATGGGAAAAGCCAGAACACGACACGTGAATTTAGCGTACAGAGTGTTAGACTGTCTGCATTCGGAATGATGAACGTCTTTTGGTTCGCATAATAATTTTCCTCGTCCCAGCAGAACTCATTTCGTCGGCAAATATTTGGATATATCACCTTTGGTTGCTCAAATTCCTGCCAGTAGACACACGATCTCAGCTCCCAGAAGTAGGTTCCCTGATCGTCCCGCTTGATGAGCTTGTCGCGATGCTGATTGAGCCAAGCATGAATGGCGGGAAGATGCTTCCGGAACACTGACTCAGCTTCATTTTCAGGGAGTCCACTCCATGGGTGCTTTTTGTTCTGAGAGGACTCGATCTTGATGAGATACCAACCATCCCAGGTTGCCTTCCAACGTTTGACATCGCGGCCCCGGAGGAAGGGTTTGAGCACTTCCTCGGACTTCGGGTCCTCCTCAACAAGCCGGTCGCGGGTGGCGCGATCCACGACAAAGGCCTCGTTCAAACCAGTGAGAATTCCCCTGTAGAACCGTCCCTTTACATACTCGCCCAGTGGCGTTCCCTTGCTGCGCAGCTTGTTGAGCAGTGCAAAGACCTCCGGTCGCTCCAGTCGCCAGCCATCGGGTGTCAGGTTGGCCTGATCGAGAGGGAACGCCCGGTCCTTCATCACGCGGGCGATGAGGTTGATCTTTTCCCCGCGTTCCCAGGTCCATGCTTTGAGGGCGTGGTCTGGCCCTGCGGTCTCCTTGGAACCGATCAGGATCGATGCGTAGGCGATGGCATCGAAGACCGGAGCATCGCCGAAGTCGAGCATCTCACGGATGCGCAGGTTCTGGGCGAGAAATTCCCGCAGTTTTTCCCCGTAGCCGGAACGGTAGTATTTGTTGGAGGTGATGAAGGTGAGGATGCCCCGCTGGTTGAGCAGTTTCACACTTCGCTCGTAGAAATAGACAAAAAGGTCGGCGGTGCCAGTGTAACAGTCGTATCCCTCAGCCTCTAGCAGGGGTTTGTAGTCCTTGATCACCTCCTGCCGGACGTAGGGCGGGTTGGCGATAACGATGTCGAAGCCGCCCTGGTTGATCACATCCTGAAAAAACAGATGCCAGAGGAAGTATGGGCGCTCGGGCTCGGTTTCCAGCTTGGAAAGTAGCCGCTTCTTGCGTTCGATCTCTGCGATCCCGGATTGCAGCCACTCCATTCGTTTGGCCTCCTTTTTGGTAGGCTCATAGCTTGCGAGTTGTTTCTGTTTTTCTGCGATTTCGACGCGATGCTGATGCAGCTCAGTCTCGAGCTCATCCTTGCGGTAGTTGAGGTTAAATTCGATGTGGTCGAGAACAAATCGGTCGATCTCACCGTGCAGGCGAACCTTCTCCGCCGGAGCATCCTCGGTAAAATAGGCACGCATGAGTTCGGTGATCCGGTTCACCTTCTCATCCGATGCCAGCGGCAATTGGCTCGATGCAAAATCCATCTCCAATTGAGCCTGCGGCGATATGCAGACCGCGCCCATGCTTTCGGGATCGAACTGATCGAGCGGAATCCCCTCGAACGACTCCAGCAGAGAGTCGCCTTGCATGATCTTGAAGTCGAGGTTGGGTAGAGGCTGTGGCGCCTCTTCGTCAACCACGAGTGAAAGCCAGAAACGCAAACGGGCAATACTTACGGCCCCGGCATCCTTATCCACTCCATAGATGGAGTTTTGGATAATCCGTCGCTTGATCTCCGCCAGACGAGCGGAATCATTGAGCGTGAGGTCGAGGGTAAGCTTGAGCCAGAATATCTCCTGCAATAGCCCGATGGGAAAGGCTCCTGAGCCGATCGCGGGATCGCAGATTTTGACAGTGTCGAGCAGGGATTCGATACGGGCCGCATTCCTGCGGATATAAGCACCATGGGGAGTGCCCTCACCCACCTGTTTGTTGCGAACAAGAAACTCCACCGCTGCCCTACTCTCCGCC
>JAQVLM010000220.1 GCA_028704125.1 Opitutales bacterium | reverse complement strand
CTGGCACTTCAGTCGCCCGATCCGGCGCATCCGGAGCGCCAGCAGCAGATATCGGGCTTGTTTCCCCAGTGGATCAGCGTGATCAAGTGCGGGCTTTCGGTGACGGGATTGCGCGAGCTGCGCCACCACTATCAGGAACGTCAGAAAGAGTTGGCCGGCATCCTGCGTGTGAACAAGATCCTCAACAAAGGGTGGCCAATGACCCGTGCGCTGGAGGAGATCTGCCAGCACCTTCCGGCGGCATGGCAATACCCGAAATACACGGCAGTGCGGATATCCTTTGAAGGACGGGTTTTTCTCAGTGAGGGATTCCGTGAAACCGAATGGAGTCAGAGTCAGGTATTCCGGACTCCGGACCGCAAGAAAGGGCAGATCGACGTTTTCTACCTCAAGAGCTTTCCGGCAGCGGATGAAGGTCCGTTCCTCAAGGAGGAGCGCAATCTCCTGATCAATGTGGCTAACCTGATAGCGGGCCATGCGGCGCGCGATCGCTTCGGCCGCATCAAGCGGATCAACGTCGAACGGGTCAAAGAGCTCAATGCCATCAACCAAACCTCAAGGATCATCGATGAGGGGAACAATGTGCATGAGACGCTTCAGCGGATCTGCAATATTCTGCCTTTGTCCTGGCAGTATCCTAAATTTACCGCCTGCCGGATCGAGTTTGAAGGCCGGGTTTATTCGACACCGAATTTCCGCGAGACCGAATGGATGCAGAAGGAGAACATCCAGACCGTCGACAAAAACAAAGGGACCATTGAGATCGCCTACCTGAAGGAGTTTCCGGTGGAGTATGATGGTCCGTTTCTCATGGAGGAGCGCAATCTTCTGATCAACATCGCCAAGTTGGTCAGTGGGTATCTGAACAGCTGCAAGGGATTGGAGATCATCACCCGCAAGGGGGTTGCCCCGGGGGAGGATCATCACAAATACGACGAGTTCAAGGAGTCGCTGATCAAGAACCGCAAACCGCTTCAGCTTTACTTCAACCAGCAGTCGATCGAGAAGTATGTCTACCTCGACATGATGCGATACAAGGTGAAGCACGTCCTGTTCGTATCGACCCTATACGATGCCTTCATGTTGGAGAGCGAGGATACGTTCTTTGAGCGTTTCATGGGGATTATCTACCAGTATAGCCTCTTCTCACTCCCCCGTATCACGGGCGTATCGTCGGCGGAAGAAGCGCTTGAACTGCTCGAAACCACCCGGTTTGATTTGGTGATCCTCATGGTCGGGCTGGACAGAAAAGCTCCGGTGGTCACGAGTGAACGGATTCGGGAGAAGCATGCGGAGATTCCGATCTATCTGTTGCTCAACAAGAAAACGGATGTGAAATATTTCGAGGGCTTGGTCCCGTCCCTTCGGTCGGTGGATGAGCTGTTCGTGTGGAATGGTGACTCGCGCGTGCTTTTCGCGATCGTGAAATCGATCGAGGATCGGGTGAATGTGGAGAACGACACGCGCATCGGGTTGGTTCGGGTGATTCTGCTCATCGAGGATTCCCCGTTTTACTACTCCAAATACCTCCAGATTCTGTATTCGATCGTTTTTGATCAGGTTCAGCAGATCCTGCCTGAAGTTGAAAAGAACGAACTCGACAAGATCAGCAAGATGCGATCCCGCCCGAAGGTGCTGCTTGCCCGAAACTATGAGGAGGCACTTTCGATTTTCAACAAGTTCAAGGACCACATGCTGTGCGTGATCTCCGATGCCGAATTCGAGCGCGCCGGCAAGGTGGACAAGGAGGCGGGGGCGAAGTTCATAACGTACGCCCGTTCCCGTATTCATAACTTGCCCGTGGTCTTGCAATCCTCTGAGGAGCGCAATGCGGAAGTCGCACACTCGCTTGGGATATCCTTCGTGAACAAGAATTCCGAGACCCTGCTGGAGGATTTGAAGCGATTCCTGGTGAAACACCTGGGTTTTGGACCCTTTGTGTTCCGCGATGAAGATGGGAAAAAAGTGGCGGTCGCCCGCTCGCTGCGTGAGTTTGAAACCAGTCTGCGCCGGATTCCGGACTCTTGTTTCTATATCCATGCGATTGATAATCAGTTTTCGCTTTGGTTGATGGCGCGTGGTGAGATTCAGTTGGCGAAAACCATCAACTCCATCCAGGTCAAGGACATGGAACATGTCGCGGAATCCCGGGAGGTCTTGATTGAGGCCATCCAGAACTACAAACGTGAGAAGAAGCGTGGCAAGATCATGAGTTTTGACGAGACCGGAACACTCGACGAGGAAAACATCGTATCGTTCAGCCGGGGTTCACTGGGTGGAAAGGGTAGGGGATTGGCCTTTATCGATGTCCTGATCTACAATCTGGACTTTTCCGGACTCAATTCGAGGATCAATATCTCCACGCCCATTACCGTTGTTATCGGCACCGACGAGTTTCAATCGTTTATCGCCCGCAACAAACTCATGGAGAAGGTTGTGGATCCGGACGTATCCTACGCTGAGTTGAGACGGTGTTTCCATGAGGCAAGCCTGTCGAATTCGCTCATGTATAAGCTCAAGGTGTTCTTGAGTCAGGTCGACAAGCCGATTGCCGTGCGCTCTTCCAGCACCTCAGAGGACTCGATCACCCAGCCTTTTTCCGGCGTGTTCGACACCTACGTTATTCCCAATTGCCATGCGAACAAACGCCGTGTGCTTGAATTGCTTTCCAACGCGATCAAACTGATTTTCGCGTCGGTCTATTCGGATGATGCCCGCAGCTATTTTGAGGCGATCAACCATCGCATCGAGGATGAACGTATGGCGGTCATCCTTCAGGAGTTGGTGGGCTCCTATCACGGTGATTACTATTACCCGCACATCAGTGGCGTGGCGCAGTCCCATAACTACTATCCGGTGGCTGATATGAAGCCGGAAGAAGGTTTTGCAGTGGCTGCTGTCGGATTGGGCTCCTATGTGGTGAACGGATGGAAGTCCTACCGATTTTCGCCCACCTATCCGCGCGCATCGGTCTACAGTACCCGTGATTTGCTCAACAGCACCCAGGTCAAGTTTTACGCGCTCAAGTGCAATGACTTGTCCTGCGACCTGCTTCAGGATGGCGAACTCGCCTCTCTGGAGTTGCTCGATATCTCGGTCGCCGAGAAACACAGCACCCTCAAGCATTGTGCCTCGGTGTATGACGTCGACAACGACCGCGTCGAGGCGGGTTTGGATGCAAGAGGTCCTCGGATCATCGATTTTGCCAGCATCCTGCAGTATGACTACATTCCGCTTGCGCAGACCCTCAATGTGATCCTGCGCGATGTGGAGGAAGCGCTCGGGTCCCCGGTGGAAATTGAATATGCGGTGGATCTGGACCGGGGGAAAAATAACCTGCCCACATTCTATCTTTTGCAGATCAAGCCGCTGGTTACCGGACTGAACACGCAAACGGTCTCTCTCGACCGGATCGATCGTAGTGCGCTGGTGCTCTACACCCAGTCCAGCCTTGGAAATGGTGAAATTGAATCCATCACGGATGTGATCTATGCCGATCCCATCCGCTTCAGTAAGCTCGAGACAGTTGAGATGGCTTCTGAAATTGAAAAACTCAACCGCCAGATGACCCGTGAGGGGCGCCACTATGTGTTGATCGCGCCGGGGCGTTGGGGCACCCGGGACCAATTCCTCGGAGTCCCGGTGAACTGGGCTCAGATTTCCCATGCCAAGGTGATTGTGGAAACCAGTCTCGAGAACTTCCCGCTGGATTCCTCTCTAGGATCCCACTTCTTCCACAACGTGACATCCATGAATATCGGATACTTCTCGGTGAAACACAATTCGCCGACGGATAAGATCCGGTGGGACATCCTCGAACATCAGGAGCTCGTGAGCGAAACCCGGCATTTCCGGCACGTCCGCTTCCCGAAACCCTTGCGGATCATGATGGATGGAAGGAAGCGCAGAGCGGCTATCCTCATGGAGCAAAAGCCTGCTATCCCGACCACCCTTCATTTGGAAGAACCAGCCGGAGGGGATTAACACCCACGGATGGTTCTGATCCAGCTGATTGCCGCTTAACCGTCGATTTTTTCCGACAGAAATGCGAGGATCTCGCTTTCGCTCATGCGGGTCTGCGTAGTGGAATCACGATCCCGCACGGTGAAGGTTCCGGATTCCAGTGAATCGAAGTCCACTGTGATGCAGTAAGGGGTTCCCACTTCATCCATGCGGCGGTAGCGCCTGCCGATAGCTCCGGAAGCATCGTAAGCCACATTCCACCTGCGCTTGAGTTTGCGGTAAAGCTTATCGCTGAGGTCCACCAGTTCCGGCTTGTTCTTGACAAGCGGGAAGACCGCCGCCCGCACCGGGGCGATACGCGGATTCAGGTGCAGCACCACGCGCTTCTCGCCTTCGATTTCGTCCTCATCGTAAGCCGCGCAGAGTGCCGCCAGCAAGGTGCGATCCACGCCCACCGATGGTTCAATCACGTGCGGGATGTATTTCTCCTTACGGGCTTCGTCGAAGTATTCGAGGGTTTTCCCGCTGAAATCCTGGTGTTGGGTCAGGTCAAATGCTCCACGGGCTGCAATGCCCCACAATTCCTGCCGGCCAAACGGAAAGTCGAACGTGATGTCCGTTGTCGCACGGGAGTAGTGGGAGAGCTTCTCCTTCGGATGGATGTGCTCGCCGAGGCGATCGCGCGGGATCCCGATGCTCACCAACCAGTCCAGACATGCGTCGATCCACTCGCGGTGGCACTTCGGCCATACATCATCGTCCGGCTGGATGAAATACTCGATTTCCATCTGTTCGAACTCTCGGGATCGGAAGATGAAGTTTCTGGGCGTGATTTCGTTGCGGAAGGCCTTGCCGATCTGGGCAATCCCGAACGGCACCTTCACACGGGAGGAGTCCACCACATTTTTGAAATTCGTGAAGATCCCCTGTGCGGTTTCCGGTCGCAAATAGGCCACGGAGCTTTCATCCGCCAACGCACCCACGTGCGTTGAAAACATCATGTTGAAGGCCCTCGGAGGTGTCAGCGATCCGGGCTTTCCGGTGGCGGGGGAGGGGATCTGCGGGATCTCTTCCGCGCTCGCTTCCGTGAAGTCGCGGATGATCAGAGGGTCGAGGTTTCCCTGCACCGCCTTCTTGCGTTTCAGCTCGAGTGCGAGCTTTTCCGCTTCCTGTTCGAGATCAGCGCATTCCATCAGAGAGATATACCCGATGGATGCTCCGGCCACCTTAACCTCCGCCCAGAAAAGCTGATCCGCACGGAACCGCATCTTGGACTCCTTGCAGTCCACCAGCGGATCCGTGAAGTTATCCAGGTGCCCGGATGCCTTCCATACCTTGGAACTCTGAATGATCGCCGAATCCACACCGACGATGTCGTCGCGCATCTGCACCATGTCCTTCCACCAGGCATTCTTGATGTTCTGGCGAAGCTCCACCCCCAATGGGCCATAATCATAGAAACCGTTGATGCCCCCATAGATTTCGGAGGCCTGAAAGATGAATCCCCTGCGCTTGAGCAGGGAAATGAGGGTATCCATTTTGAGTTCGGTTTCCATGATCGATAAAAGCGCGGATCATGCCGGATCGTGAGTCGGGGTCAAGTTCCAAAGCCTGCGCTATTGCCTCAGCTCCCGGTTTATCCTCAGATCCCCTAAGTTGAGTTTGCTGCGTGGTGAACAGTATTCTTCAAAAACAGGAATTACTGGATTGAAGAAGATTCACTCGCGCAGAGACCCGGAGTCGCCAAGGGAAGAAGAGCATTGAACCACACAGGAACCACGAAAAGGGCCGTTGCCCCGGAGGGGGCGGCTTCAGCCGTCCTCTTCGAGTTTGGTTGAACACTGATCAGCGGCGGTCAAGCCCGTCGCTTTCTTCAGAGTAGGGGGATAAAACGCATACCATTTGAAAGATGGTAATGAAAGGCGCGAGCAAGGATGCTCCCGCTACGATGGGGGAGAAGAGGTTAGCCACAAAAGATCACATAGAAC
>JAQVLM010000219.1 GCA_028704125.1 Opitutales bacterium | reverse complement strand
GGGTTTCCCGTGCGTCAGGAATGGTATGATACCCTGGGTCCCAACATACGACGACGGGCAGCGGATGCGATCTTTTCACCCCTCGCTGAACACCCCCCCGGACGGGATAGCACTGACATTCTGCAATCCATTGAACACTGGCTGGTTCACTCGGCCGGCTTTAACCTGCCATAGGGAATGGCTCAAGCATCTGCGCATAATCCCGCCAAGCGCCATTCCCTCGCAAGGTGCGATTCCTCACCGTTAAACAACTTCACACGTGTGATGCCATTCATTATTCCCAGGTGAATCCGGTTACGGTGACGCGGAGAAACCGGCAGCCCGGAGGGCCTCCACCAGCAAGGACGCTTCCGTCTCCACTTTGCTTACCATGGTGTTCAGCGGATCCACTACTCCCTCCCGAATGCTCATTTCCAACGACTCCGAGGCCTGTCGCATTCTCGAAGCACCCAAATAGGATGCCCCGCCTTTCAAGGAATGCGCCACTTCCCTTACTGTCTCCAAATCGTTCCTCGAAAAGGCGTCCCGAAGGGCCTGCAACTGACCGTCCAGATCATTCAGGAACCGACCCGCCACACGGGCCGCAAGCTCCCTGTCATCCATCAGGTTTTCGAGCATCGCGTTCTCATCCAATACTGAAGTGTCAGGGCCCTCAGCCGGGTTCGAAAGAAGCGCATCGGAAATGGAGGCGGATTCCGGCTCCTTGCCACCCAGCCAACGCTCCAAAGCTTCAGCCAGGAGCTGTCCGGATATCGGCTTCGCCAAATAGTCATCCATTCCTGCGGCGAGACATGTCTCCCGATCGCCTGCCATTGCGTGGGCTGTCAAGGCAATCACAACCGGTCTTCGATCCTCGAATTCCGAGCGGATTCTCCGGACGGTTTCGTATCCATCCATTCCCGGCATTTGGACATCCAGCAAAACCAGATCATATTCTCCTTGGGCAAGCATTTCCAAACACTGGACGCCACTGCCAGCAAAATCATGATCCAATCCCATTTTCCTCAAAAGCCCCGAAGCGACCTCCTGATTGGTGGGATTGTCCTCAACCAAAAGCACACGATACCCACATCCCGCAAACAACTGATTCAGATCCCGATCCAAATGTGCGCGTTTGCGACCGGGGACGGGTCCCGACCAATTATCCGAATGGGAGTCGCCCACCATAAGCGGAAGCTCCACACGAAAGACCGACCCATTCCCCTCCTGGCTGGACATCGCAATCGAGCCGCCCATCATCCGTGAAAGCTGCCGGGATATTGCCAACCCCAAGCCACTGCCTCCGAATAGCCTGGCTGTGGACGTGTCGGCCTGCGAAAACTTTTCAAAGAGGGCCCGTTGCTTGTCCTCGGGAATTCCAATTCCGGTATCACTAACCTCAAAAACAACCTGGTACCGTCCGGATGCATCCTCGCGTTCACTGTCCACCTTCAAGGACACGCCGCCCTCACGGGTAAACTTGACCGCATTTCCCAGCAGGTTCACCAGGATTTGCCTCAAGCGCCCCGGATCACCTTTCACAATATGCGGCACATCCTTGCCACAATCCATTGTCCATCGGAGTCCCTTCTCCTCGCAGCGCATGCGGAACTGGAAAGCCACATCATCCAGCAGATGCAAGAGATCGAAGTCAGCCTCCTCCAGCTCCATCTTTCCCGCCTCAATCTTGGAAAGATCCAGAATATCATTGATCAGATCGAGCAGGATCTCACCGCTCGTGCGGATGCGGTCGGCGTAGCGTTTTTGTTCCTGAGTCAGATCCGTATCCAAAAGCAAACCCGCCATCCCAATGACCCCATTCATGGGAGTCCGGATCTCATGGCTCATATTGGCAAGAAACTGACTCTTGGCAACGCTCGCCTGTTCTGCGGCATGTGCCAGCTTCTGTGCCTCAATGGTTGCATCCTTCAACCTCTCATTGATTTTGATCAGCTCCGACTCAACCCTCTTCTGCTCGGAAATATCGATGTGCGTTCCATACATCAAAAGGGGTCTTCCCCTATCGTCACGGGTCTTGACCACCCCCCGATCCTGAACCCAAACCCAGCCATCTGTCTTGTGCCACATCCTCACTTCACATTGATAGTAAGGCGATTCACCGGAGAAATGCCGATTCAGGGCATCTTCTGAGACCCTTACATCATCTGGATGAAGCAGGCATTTCCAGGTGCCTATCGACACAGGCTCAATCTCGGATAGGCTGTATCCACAGATCCCGGCCCACATCTCATCAAAAACCGTCTCGCCAGTCTGAACGTTCCACTCCCAGGTGCCGCAATGCGTGCCCTGAATGATGTTCTCGAGCCGGGTGCGTTCATGCCTCAGTTGGTCCTCAATGCGTTTGCGCACAGTCACATCCCGGGCCACCGCATAGATAATCGCACCTTCGGGACGGGATCGCCATTCGATCCAACGGTAAGACCCGTCCTTTCCACGGTATCGATTCTCGAAGCTGGTCACTTCCTTTTGGCTACTCAGGTCGGATATCGCATGCAGAGTCGAAGGCAGGTCGTCCGGGTGGACAAAATCGAGGAACGAACGGCCCTGCAGCTCATCGACCGGATATCCCAACACTTTTTCCCACTCCGGATTGAGACGGACAAACTCCCCTCTCGTATTGGCGATGCAGAGAAGATCCAGACTGGAGGTAAAATACCGATCCAATTCATCCGTCTTGGCCTGGAGCTCCCGCTCCACCCGCTTTTGTTCGGTGATGTCTATCATCACCGTTAAAAAAGTCTTTCTGCCTTGGATCGTGATGGTTTCTCCGGAGAACAGGCCATCGAGATACTGCCCGCTTTTGCTCCGCACCTGCATCTCCTGGTTGATGACCCGCATCTCATTCCTGAGTTTCAGGACGATAAGCTCCAGTTGATCGCCCTCTGTGAACAATCCAAGCTCCCGGCTAGTTTTCCCAATCACCTCTTCCCGCTCGTAGCCAAGGGTCTTGAGGAATGCATCGTTCACATCGGTAAACCGCCGGTCTTCGAACGAAGACAATGCCATAAGCGCGGGATTGTTCCGAAACGACTTTTCAAAGCGTTGTTGCGCTTCCTGTTCAAAGGTCAGGTCCTTGCTCAAACCAAAGATACAGGGCACCCCATTCCATTTTCCGAACCAAACCCGCGTCTCGGCTGGCATGAATGAACCATCTTTGCGTTGAAGCGAAAGCGGACAAGCCCCACGCAATCCCTTGAACATATCTGCTAAAATCGATCGGGCCTCTTCGTGGTCTTCTTTCGCATGAAGATCCAGAATGTGCATCCCATGAAGCTCCTGCTCGGAGTACTGAAGCTTCGTGTGCAAGGACCGGTTAGCATAGAGAATATGCCCATCCTGAGAAGCCACCACAATAATGTCATCTAGGGTGTCGAAAAAGGTGCGGAAGTTCGTCTCACTTTCTTCCACTGCGATTTTTGCGAGAACCTGTTCGGATATGTCCGTGTCCATGCCACGGTATCCAACCGGACTTCCATCCGGGCCCAACACGGTCGATGCACTGGTGGAAAGCCAAACGATCCGCCCATCACTTGAAACCGCTGGATTCAAAACCCCCGAAAAGACGGCTCCGCTCTCGAGAGCAGCAAATGATTGCTCGCGGAAGGCCTCCCTTCCCTCTTCCGGATGAATGTCGTAAAAGGTTCGCCTCCCCACCAGTTCATCAGGACGAAATCCCAAAACCGCCTCTACAACCGGACTCAAAGCAGTGTAAACTCCCTTCAGATCCACCTCCCACCAGAAGGTGCGACTGTGCGCCGACATTCCATCAATACGGTCCTGGTTGCGTTGCAGAGCGCTCGCCATGCTCCGGTAGTGGTATTGCAGCCGCGCCGCCCGGATGTAGAGCGTCACCAACGCTGCCGCAATCCCCACCCAAAGCAACATCCAAGGCCAATACTCCGATAGAGCCGCCTGCCAGACCGACGGCGGTTCCTTCCTAAAGGGATCGGCGCCCAGATACCGCAGGCACTCCCGGACACTCGCATAGCTCAATGGATAGGACCAACCACCGGAGCCTGCCGCTTTGGAGGCCGTATCGACATCGGACATACCAATCAATGCCTGGGAGACCCCCCAACGCAGATCCGCCGGGACATGAGCCAGAGCGGAAAATGGCCAATTCGGATATACATCGGTCGAATGCGGCAACGCGTATTCGCCATCCATTGGCTTCAGCCCCCAAAACCTGATGGATTCGAGATCCAAACGACCCTCGCCGGCCATCCTCTCCAGTGTGTTCGAACGGATCAGCCCGATGTCCGCCTTTCCCGTCAACACATGATTCACCACTTCATCATGGGTGCCCACGAACAGGATTTCCGAAGCCGCTTTCCGGACATCCATCCCCATTCGCTTGAGCTCACACAATCCAGCGAAATACCCTCCAAAGGACAATGGATTTACGAATGCAACCCTGGCATCCTTGAAAACCGAAACATCCCCATCCACGAATGCGCCTTCACGCGCTATAAACGCGCCGGCAAACAAGGGTGTGGACGAACCGTCCACCGATTCTTTGAGCGTCGCTACCGCGCACAATCCGTGGTCCGCGTCAAGGTAGGCATGCTGGGCCGGATTGGTGAGCAAAAAGTCCACCTCCTTCCGCCTGACCACTGCTTCAACCGCCTCAAAATCAAGCGGAACCATTTCGAAAGCATACCCTGGAACATTCTGCGTGAGATACCGCATATGGGGTTCCCACTGTTCGACGCACAAATCCGGACCGCGGTGTGCCAACACCCCCACCTTCACGCTGACCGGAGCCGGAGCACCAACCTCTGCAGAAGCGCTAACAGACACCAAGGACAACATCAATGAGCCAAAGACCCATAAGGCCGTCCTTCGCACAACACGAGGAATCGGCAGCTTCCGGGAGGGTGCGCCACATTCTGTCCAATTGCTCTCCATGGATATCCATCCGGAAAGCAGGATATGCATCCACTCACCCGGATGGGATCAATATCGGACAAATTGGACCCCCCTTAACAAAAAACCCGCCAGAGGGAAACTTCCACCAACAAACGGAATAGAGACTCCCCACAACTCAACCTTCTTTGCCCGAAACGCAATTGTCGTCAGGAACCGGCATCAGCCGTGGCCAAAGCACACTTCTCCGCCATCAACCACAGGTAGTCCGAAAGACGGTTGAGGTAGGGCAACATGTCGGGAACAATCGGTTCCCCACCCTCTTCGCGCAGGCGGATGACACTGCGTTCGGCACGCCTGCAAACCGTTCTTGCATAATGAAGGTGAGCCGAAGCCGGGTTCTCACCCGGCAGCACAAAGCGATCCATCCTAAGACCCGACTCCAAACCGGGCACCTGATCTTCCAGCCAGGTCAAAAACGAATCCTCATAAAAATGCTTGATGCCACCGCCGGGAGCTTGTGCGTCCTCCGGGCGGGTCGCCAGATCCGCGCCAACCGACAAAAGTTGATTCTGAACGGTCAGAATCCGGGAAGCAAAATCCCCAAAACGGGCGTCCTGACCAAGGAACGAACGGGCCACGCCCAATGCCGCGGACAGCTCATCAACCGTTCCATAGGCCTCCACTCTCCATGCTGCTTTCGAGGTTTTTCGCCCCATCCGCAACGCAGTTTGGCCGCCATCTCCCTTCTTGGTGACAATCGACATCCTTAGTTGATCTTGCGGTTCATCTCCCGACAAAAATTGGATCGGGTGCGGAATCCCTTCCACACCCGATCCGATTCGCCAAAAACAATCAAGCCTCCTCGACCATCACTTCGTGCTGATGGCCATTCACCGACAAACGCATGTGCGCCTTTCCGCCAAATGCAAATCCGGAAGACTGAGCGGGTTCCGGAGCTGCCGGCAGCGTCGCTGCGGGAGGAGGCGGAGGAGGAGGCGCATTCTTTGCTTTGAAATACTCATCCACCTGTTGCGGGAACATCGCCCAAATCACGCAATGTTCATCATCCGTCGGATAACCTTTCGCTGCGAGCTCCTTGCTCAGATCTTCCATACCCTTCCGCTTGACGGCGGGCGAG
>JAQVLM010000218.1 GCA_028704125.1 Opitutales bacterium | reverse complement strand
TTCACCGGCCGCTGCAGCGCGGCCCCCAACAATCCAATGTCACGCACCCCTCCCGCGCCCCCAAAACGACTCAATAGCCCTGCATGGACAGCTGAGATTTCATCCTGATTCAACCACAAAGGCTCCTTCATTTGGCGAGCTCCCGAAGCGCATTTCTATAGCGATCCATGAGTTCCTCCGCGATCGCCATCTTCTCTCTGAATTCCGGATTCTCCGCCGTGAGCCGAACTGCCCCTTCGGCATCACCTGTGATGTAAAGGGTGGCACCTTCCTCCACCTTCATGTCGTGCAACACCTCCTTCGGAAGCACCACCCCGAGCGAATTTCCGATCCGACGCACTTTTGTCTCTTTGATCATGTTATAACCAATGGAATAACATTTCAAAGATGTCAAGCACTCCCCCGGCTTTTCGACACGGTAGATCTCCCAATTGATCTTCCCTTGATGATCCCCGCGCGCTTCGTCGTAAAGAGAAACAAAAAGCTCTATTCACCACGAAGAAGAAACTGCCAACACTCACCTCCAACCTTTGTGGTCTTTGTGTGCTCTGTCGTTAAGCATCTTCATCATACCTCCTGCCCCGGACTAGAAATCAACGGCCCTCTTCCGGAGGGGGTGGCTTCAGCCATCCTCTTTTGCCATACCCCACCGGCAATTCCATCCGCTTGCGGATGAGCGGGGACGCTCATCCCTACCCGCAACAGATATCCCAACGCGATCGGGTTTTCTAGACAATCGTCCGATCCAACCCAGCGTCCCGAACCCTCGCACAGCATGTAACATCCCCGCACCGAGCCGCACTTCTCCCCCTTCTTGCTCTTCGCGACTTTCGTGGTTACGATTCCTATTCATTTTTTCTCCGCGCCTCAGCGGCTTCCCTCTTCGTCAGGCTACCGCCCGACCCCGCCGGACACTCCACGCGAGGAAACATTCTTCTTCAGTCCGAAATCCCAAGACGGTAATCTCACGGTTTCCGCTACCGAAAGAGCTCCCTAATCCATCCTCCCTTTGCGGCTTTGCGGCTTTGCGTGAAAACCTCTTCTTATTCAATCCTGTAGATCCTGTGAATCCTGTCCAAAAAATCTTCTATTCACCACAACGTATCCTCCATATAGCTCGAAAAGCGATGGAGGAAGGACGCGAGGAGCACGACGAAATTACATCCGCTCAGTGTTCTATGTGACCTTTGTGGCATGAAACTCTTTCTAACATCGCTCGCAAAGCTCACTGGATGGTCTTGATCATGAGCTTCATCGAATGGCTCGTGCCTCGCCACCACGATGGCCTCGGCTTTCAGCCTCAGCCAACAGGTTTTTTGAGCCGCTCTTCTCCCCCTTTTGTGCCTTGGTGCCTTGGTGAGAGAAGCTCTTTCCCCACTGCGTCTTTGCGTCTCCGCGCGAGGATATCTTCTTCAAAACCGAAGCCATCGGATCGTCTCAAACGCAACGGGGGCATCGCCTGCTCAAGCGATTCCTATCGGGCCTTCAGGTAGATCGGAATGGAGGCCAATCCAATGAACAATAACGGGATAAGGGCCGCGACAGGTGGAGAAACCCACGCACGGGCACCAAGGATATTGGCAATGCTCGACACCAGGAAATACAACAAGAACATCCCGAAGGCTTTGGAAATCCCGATCATGGGATTTGCCCTCACTCCGGATGCCACAAATGGAAGCGCGAAGCCAACGACCAGAAAACAACTCAGAGGAGAAAGAAGCATACGGTATAGTCGCACACGATAAGGGAGGATCTCGGGACTGTCCTGTCCCGCGTACTCCGACAGAACCCTTTGAAGCAGGGAAAACGGAATTTCATGGGGCTTCGCCCGAAGCGCCAGCATAACCTCCGGTTCTTCGCGGAAACCGGGCTGCTCCAATCTCTCAAACGGTCTTGACCGGTAAGGCTCACGCGACACCCCATCAAAAAACAACTCACGGCCCTCCTCGAAAACCCAGCCGGACTCATCGCCGAGATACCGGGCCCGGCTTGCCACAATTCTGCGCTGTTCCCGCCCTTCGTTGTCCCTCTCGAACACAGAAACCGAAGCCCCCTTGGACTCCATCGGAAAGTATTGCCCGATCAACCACAAGCGCCCCTCATGGAAATTGATGAAGCCAAGGTTGTCCACCGATCCACCAACCGGAGCACTTCCGCCATCCTCAGATTCGGATGCCGACCTCAATGCGATCCGCCTGCGCAGGTCATCCTCGGCCGCCACCGACCATGGAATCCACACCGCATTCATGAGGAGTATCAATACGGCGCACAGACCGGCCCCCATCATCAGCGGAGAAGCAACCACTCCGAGGCTCATTCCCGCGGCCTTGATAGCGGTTATCTCATTCTTGCGGTGCAAAACGCCCACACTGAAAAGCACCGAAATGAGCAATACAACCGGAAGAATCGATGGCAAGGCAGATGGAATGGACAGTGACAAACTGAACAGAATCTCCCATAACTGCGCTCCTTTGCTCAAGAGTCCATCCAGCTTGCTGTAGACTTCCTGAACCAGCACCAAGCCAACCACCACAGCTGTTGTGATCGCAAAAACCTTGATCCACTCGGCAAAGACATAACGCTTCAGGATCATAGCGCATCAGCCTCCGATTCCCGCCGGAACGACTCCCACAAGCCCCTCAGGGTGATGTCCTCATCCTCATAGACGCCACTGAATACACCGCCTTTGAGAAAGCGGGAATCCCCGCCTGCCGCCACGAGGACCGGAGCCTTTCCGCACCGGCGCTTCAATTCATCATAAACCGGCTCGACCAAGGCATGGATCATTCCGGTGAATCCCCTCTTGCACCCGATCCCGATCGCCTCACGCGTGCTCTTGCCAATGATCGGGATATCATCCCACTCATGGGGATTCACCTCGGGGAGAAGGGCCGTTTTTTCGTGCAGGTAGTGGGACATGAGCGCGAGACCAGGAGCAATCACGCCACCTTCGTAGCCGAGGTCCGGGGAAACCACATCCAAGGTCACTGCCGTGCCCATATCGACCACAATGCAGGGAACTCCATAGAAAGCCTGTGCCCCCACTGCATTTGCGATCCGGTCCTGCCCGATTTCTCCAGGATTTGGATAGCTCACTTTCAATCCCCTGCAATTCAAAGCCGACAGGTTGAAGGACTTCGGAACCAAGTGACCCGTCACTCCTTGCAACCGTGACACAACAGAGGGGACAACCGAACAAAAAGCCAGTCCATCAAAAGATCCGTGCTCCTTCGAAAGCCACTTCTCCAGCGTCGGACCTACGACACACGATGAACCACCGATTGCGGCGGTGGGGAACTTGATCCTCAAACGCACCCCCTCTTCATCGACCAAAGCCAACCGCGAATTCGAGTTTCCCACATCCACGCAAGCCACTTTCATGCAGAAAAACCTCCTATCAAGTTTGAAACCGCCACTAGAGGGACAAGGTAACCTCGCCGGAATGAACCGTCACCACGGATTCGTCCGACTGGCGGATTCGCAGGTGACCCGACGCGTCGATCCCGCAAGCCACCCCCGATACGGTTTCAAGGGTTCCGACGGCCAACACCTTGCGGCCATACAGGTAATCATATTCCGCCCACTCGGAACGCAACGCCTCACGGATATCCTCCCGGAAATAGCGCTCCGATGCTTCGAAAACCACCTGTAGAATAGCCGCCGCACACTCATTGAATGGAACCGCATGCCCCAATGCCTCCCGAAGCGAAACCACACGATCCTTCAGGTGATCCGGAAACTGCACGGCATCGCCGTTCACATTCATCCCGAGCCCAACAATCAACCTGCGGATCCGGTCCGTTTCGATTTTCGCCTCCGTCAGGATACCGGCCAGCTTGCGACCTTCAAGATACAGATCATTCGGCCATTTGATCCGACACTCGCATCCATACTGCTGCCGTAGATACTTGCACACACAGAAACCAACCCAGAGCGTGTAATGCCCCATCCGGGCAATTTCAAGATTCGGATCGAATCCAAAGCTCACATAAAGGTTTCCCGCACTTGAGCTGAACCATTGATTTCCGCGACGGCCTCGCCCTTTGGACTGTCCCTTTGCCAGCACTGCAAAGGGCATCGGAACCTCTTCGTTCAACAGACGGTCCACTTCGGAATTGGTGCTGTCAATCTGATCGTGGTAATAGATCCGGGGAACCATTCCAAGCTTCCCGGCATGTGCGCGCAAGCCGGCTTCGTGCAAAACCTCCGGCTCCGCTTGGAGCAAGTATCCACGGTTCCGGATCGCGTGAATCCGATAGCCCTCAAGGTTCAGTTGTTCGATATGGTTCCAAATCGCGACCCTGGAAAGGCCAAGACGGGTTGCCACCAGATTGCCCGACAGATACTCCGGCCGGGATTCGATCAGCGCCCGCAACAACAAGGTGCGGGTATCGGGTGAGGATATCGCGGGAGTTCGGGGTTCTGGAGGTGACACTTCCATAGCAAGTATTCTGTATGCTTCGATACGGGAACTCAGGAGCCGGACTCATCCCAGTCCAAACCAATGTCTACCCACCGGGATTGATGGATCAGCCCGCCACACGACACAAAATCCAACCCGATAGGCCCGATCTCCCGTAGGCGCTCCTCTGTGATTCCGCCGCTCACCTCTGTTACCGCGCGTTCTCCGATTATCGCCTTCGCACGAATCAGGTCCTCATTCGTGAAGTTGTCGAGCATGATGATGTGGGCACCGCCATCCAAAACCGCTTCGATTTGATCCAAGTGATCAACCTCTACTTCGACCGCAACCCCAGGATTCGCATCCACCACGCGCCGGACCTTGGATTCGAGCGACAATCCGCTGCATGCGCTGCCGCTCGCCAAATGGTTGTCCTTAACGAGGATCCAACCGAATAACCCCAAACGATGGTTCCACCCACCGCCACAGCCCACCGCGTATTTCTCCAGCATACGATAACCCGGCGTCGTTTTCCGGGTATCCAGCAGCCGGGTTGTCGATCCATCCAGCGCCTGCACATGCCGGGCCGTATGGGTGGAAATCCCGCTCAAATGCTGCAGGAAATTCAGGATCACACGCTCGGCCTGCAACATCGGGACAACCGAACCCTTCAGCATACCGAGGCTCCCACCGGCCGGAAGCAGGTCCCCATCCGCACATGCCGGTTCAAAGGCGCAACCTCCACCATAAGCCTCGAGAATCAAGGTAATAAACGCGGTTCCGCAAACCACGATTTCCCGCCGGGCACACAAACACGCCCGCCCGCACAGGGATGGATCCACGGTTGCGAGAGTGGTGAGGTCCTCCCGACGCGATGGAATCGTCTTCAATCCGGCACCGTCCAAGTCCTCGCGTCTGGCCAGATCAACGAGCCCACGAAGGTAAACCGGGTCAAGATCGTCCCATTTCAATCTTCCAAACAACGCACGTATTCTATTCAGGTCACCTGTCACAATTCAGATGATGCCATCTAACGATTACGCCGCAATCAAAAACCCACCGCCACGAAAAAGGCCGTCATCACTGACGGCCCTTTTTCTAAATCAGATTCTATCCTGAAATCGCATCAAGGCATCGTGAAGAGAACGATGTTCGAGCGCTCATTCGTGGTCCGAACTTTAAGACGCGCAGGCGTCGTCACCATCAAACCATATTGTTCACCCTTGCGGTAAACCATCGGAGCTACTCCAGGCGTCGATTTCTTCTTGCTTCCGAAAAGGAGCCCGTTGGAAAGATGCTCCCAGAACACACCCGGCGCCCAGTTATTCACAAAATCGGTGTTGGGAAACCAGTCCATGGTCGTTGCGTAATAGGTCCCGTTCACGTTCTGGATCAACCACCAGTTGCCAATTGCGTTCCATTCCTTATTGTAAACCCAAGGGGTTGGCTTGGAGCAAGGGAACTGGACTTGAACGTTCTGGTACCACGAAGTATTTGGACTTCGCCCAAACGAAACCCGATGAAGAGTGATCGTCTGACGCCAAGAGAACACGTCGCCCGCCACAGGCCCAACGATCTTCGCGCTATACCAATCCGTACCGGCATTCGTGGATGAACTGTATCCGCC
>JAQVLM010000217.1 GCA_028704125.1 Opitutales bacterium | reverse complement strand
ACAAGCTTTCGGCCAGTCCTCCAATGTTCACGTTCACGAAGGGGCCGCCGCATCGCCGTGAACGTTCGTGAATCCAGCGCGCGAGCAGGCTCTTGCCGGTTCCGTTTTCCCCAAGAATCAAAACCGGGGCATCCGAAGGTGCGATTTGCTCCACCACATCCAGCACCTGCCGCATCGCTCCTGATCCACCGATAATGGTTCCGGGAAGCGAATCCATGCGTGCGGTCCGGGTTTCCTCCTTCAAGCGCCTCTCATTGCGGATCACCCGCGTATTCAGCGCATGCTTGTTGACCTGCTGAAAGACCCGGTCATTGCTCCAGGGCTTCTGGACAAAATCCCGGGCACCCATCTTGAGTGCCTCCACGGCAAGGTCCACCGTAGCCCATGCCGTCATGACCACAACTGGCAGATCGGGATCCGAGTTCTTGAGCTGGGCCAAAAGATCCAGACCCTCCGTCCCAGCCGTGGTGTTCCGGGTGTAGTTCATGTCGATCAGTGCCACATCATACTCACCCGACTCCACCCGGCGAACCGCGTCCGCCGCCGAAGACACTGTATCGACCTTCCATCCCGAGTCGCCAAACAGCATCCGCGCCGAAACCAGGACCCCCTGATCATCATCGGCCACCAGCAAGCGAATGGCTTCCTTTGAAGCCGCCCGATCTCCGTTATCTTCACCACACGGCATATGCCGGTAATCTGAGCCAAACCAACAGCGCCATCAACTCCAAATCCAACCTTGCATGCATCGACCCCATGGTCTTTTGTTTTGAGTTCATGAGACGAGATAGAGGCATTATTTTGGATTGTTGAAACGGGATTCGGTGGAGGTGAGGGCGTCGCGTTTGCGGGTGCGCTGGCATTTTCTCGTTGGCAATGCAGGGCGTCGCAATGACAATTTGCTCGTCGAACCAGCTCGCTTGCCTGCTAGCACCTCTTCCACGCTCAAAACACCCAACAGGACTGGCTTCCTGTCCCTTTGCTTTGTCTTTGATGCCTTCAACCCACTCTACACCAACATGTGTAGAGGTTTTTGTTTAGCGTAAAATTACCGCTCCAGATAGTCAGTTACTTCCAGCTTAACAACAAAAGACCCTGCGCCTGGGGGAGGGACTCGTTTTTTGGTTTGAAAGCCGGCCGAAATCCGTTCATCGTTATCGTAATTGATGACGCCCATCCAGATTGCCAGTCCCCAACCCATTCAAGGGTGTGGGGATTTTTCGCTTTTGAACACGGCATCGGCAATCCCGGGGATCGGCACCAATCCCCTGCTGTCATGGAGGATGCTGAAGTTCTGAGAATCGACAAATTCCTTTGGTTTACGCGCTTGTTCGCTTCCCGCAGCAACGCAATCCACGCCTGTCAATCCGGACGAATCACGATCCACGGCCACGCAGCCAAGCCATCCAGAATCATTCAGCCCGGTTGCACCTTCGATATCATCGATGATGAGCGGGTCCGCACCTTTCGGGTCACTGCCATTCCATCCCAAAGGCTGCCTGCCTCCAACGTTGGTCTTTTTCTCGAATGCCTCGGCGAAACTCCATCACAGGACAGACAGGACAATATCCGGCATTTTTCGCGTTCCACCCATACTTGGGGAGTCCCATCAAGACGAGGCCTCAAGATCATCTCCAGCTTTCTGTCCTGACCGCAATCCGGTCTGTCTGAATCGCCGATTGCCCCAAACCCCGGGATGACGAATTCCGATCACACCCCCTCAAATTCCAACGACTGCATGGAACCTTTCGAAAATTGTCCTTTATCCGGCTTGCAAACCCCCGTTTCGGGTCGATCACTGTAGTTGAAACCAATTTTTCACAAAGTGATCTCACGCAGACTAGAGGGCATCATGACACTGAAAGCCTGGATCATGACGGCTTGCAGCCCCGCATGGTTCGCGCTCCACCTCTTCATTGCAGCCGAGTGGATCGGAAAAGTCCGCTATGACCAAACCCTTTTCGGCCTATACTACCTTGCCATCGTCATATCGCACCTGATCACCTTCGAGTCCTCACGGAAACCGAGATCATCCTCCTATGGAAACAACCTTTGGATCGACGCAATCGGACGGGCTAACAAGGATATCGTCATCCAGTCCCTACTGCTTTTCACAATCATCTTCGTAACCAAAGACAGAGGAATCTCCCGTATTTTTCTCGGGCAATACCTCGTTTCCATCTGGCCTCTGCTCATATTATTGCACCGGTGGCTCCCGGATGCGCTTTCCCGCGTCCTCTTCTCCAAAGACCAGTGTTTTCGCACGATTGTCATCGGAAGTCACAAATCGGTTTCCGATATGCGCGTGTTTCTGGGAGGGCTTCCCGCATCCGGATTCCAGATTTCCGGGCTTGTGACCCTGCGCAACGAAGACCGCAACACCGGTTTTCCGGAGCCGGAACATTCATTGGAGGTTCTGGGCTCCGTCGATGAACTCGATTCAATCCTGCGCAATCATCCCACCGACCAGATCATCATATTGGACTCTGAGAGGGATCGTCTCTGGTTCCGCTCCGTGCTGGATCCTTGCACCCGTCATGGATGCCATGTACTCATCTACAACTATTGGCAGGATCTGTTCGATCAGCCCGTCCATTTTGCGATGCACGGGACCCACACCTTTTTCTCCCTTCAGGACGAACCACTCCAGAACCCGGTCAACCGTCTGATCAAACGCCTGCTGGATCTCGCAGTCGCGCTTCCGATTGTTCTTTTCATTCTTCCCCCACTGATACTTACAGTGGCCTTCTTTCAGAGACGCCAGGCCCCGGGTCCATTGTTCTACAGACAACCACGAACCGGACTGGACAAACGCTCGTTCCAAATCCTGAAGTTCCGATCCATGTATGCCGCAGACCCCGATCGGAACGCCGAAGCGGTCCAGGCAAAACCGGGCGACAACCGGGTTTTCCCCTTCGGCGCCTTCCTCAGACGGCGCAGTCTGGATGAGTTTCCCCAGTTCATCAATGTGCTGCGCGGAGATATGAGCGTGGTCGGCCCGCGACCCCATCTCATTGAACACGACGAAACCTTCCGGAAAACGGTTGCGTCCTACCGGATTCGGCATTTCGTCAAACCGGGCATCACCGGATTGGCTCAAGTCAACGGCTTCCGGGGCCAAGTGCCCGACGATGCGGCGATCCGCAACCGCATTCGCTACGACATCAAATACATCAATTCCTGGTCCATCTGGCTCGACATGGATATCATCATCCGCACCGTATCTGAAGTGGTTTTCCCATCGAAAAACGCCTATTGATACGACCTTCGTGGTTTCCTTCTGATTCCATCCGATCCCGACATGAGCCTTTCTCCTTTTCGCTTCGCCATCCGGATGCCATCCGACCACCGGGTCAATTCGCTCACCCAAACCCTTCAGAAGGTCCGCATCGAAGGACACTCCGTTCTAGATCTGACAGCATCGAACCCGACCCGCTGCGGACTTGACCGACCGGATCCCTCAGTCGTCCTTAATCCACTCGCCAACCCCGCCAACCTCACCTATGCGCCAGCATCACGGGGCGACCGCAGGGCAAGGGTCGAAATCGCCCAATACTATCACACAAGGGGCTATACCGTGAATCCGGATGACCTCATCCTGACCTCCAGCACATCCGAAGCCTACAGCATGGTCTTCCGTCTGACTTGCGATCCATACGATCGCATTCTTATCGGATCCCCTTCCTACCCTCTCATTCATGAACTCGCGGCCCTCAATGACATAAAAACCGACACCTTCCCGATCCACTGGATGGATGATCATTGGCGCAGCGATCTGGATAAGCTCCCCGCATACGTCCGCCCAACAACCCGCGCGCTGGTCTGCGTCAGCCCCAATAACCCCACCGGCTCCGTAATCCCACACTCCGACTACCAACGGATCTCAGATTGCTGCAGCGCTCATGCCCTGGCTCTGATTGTCGACGAAGTATTCGCGGACTACCCGCTGGACCCGTCCAAGCCGGTCCCCAGCAGTGTGGACCATGCGGAATGCCTCACCTTTACTCTCAACGGACTGTCCAAGGTATTGGCGCTTCCACAAGCCAAGCTGTCCTGGATTCATGTAAGCGGACCGGATCATTTGAAGTCCAGGGCACTTGAACACCTCGAACACATGGCGGATCATTACCTATCCCCGAACGCGTTCACTATCAACGCCATCTCCGCATGGTTCGCCCAGACCTCCCGGTTCCAACAACCCATCCTTCGACGCATCCGCAACAACCTCAACCACCTCAGCAGCCTCAGCCAGCCCGGATTCAAAGTCCTGCGTCCGGATGCCGGCTGGTATGCGTGCGTGCAAGTTGATCCATGGCATGGCGTGAGTCAAACCGATGAATCCATCTGCCTAAACCTGTTGGAACGCTACCACACCCTTGTTCACCCTGGGTTCTTTTTCGACTTCGATCAGCCCGGAGTCCTGGTCCTGAGTCTCCTCACTCCGGAAGATACTTTCAGCAAAGGGATTTCCAACCTCAGGCTCACCATCTCCGCTCCCACCTGATCCTATTCCATCAATTGAATGTGGGCACGAGCCTGTACAACAAAACAGGATGCGGGTTAACCCGCATCCTGCCATGTGGTAATCTTCCGGGACGCATGTCCGGGGAGCCGAACCCCTCACTTCAGGGGAGTCAGTCGGAAAAACATCACGTCATGGGATTCCAGCACACGGGATACAGTGGGCATGTCCTTGGTGTTGCCAAGATCCTTCATCGCATAGACATCCCGAACCGCATACTCGCCGATTAGATGACGTTCCGCATGGTGCCAGCGGAAGGAGACTTCACGGCTTTCGTCGGAAGCATTGAGAACCGCCACAGCCCATGCTCCATCGCTGAGCGAACGCATCCAGACTTCCCGTTTTGAATCCTTGTAGAAGCGAAAACCCTGTTTGCCCATGGCATCTTGATTGATGTCGATCGCTTCTTTGTTTGTCAGGATACGGCATACTTCGTCCGACATGGTACGGACATCATTCCCGGCAATCAACGGAGCAGCCAACACACACCACATCGCAAAAAGCGAACGGTTATCCGCCATCGTCATTCCCGGGTTCCCAACCTCCATCATGTCCGGATCATTCCAACCATCCGGGCCGGCAAAAACCCCGAGACCCTCATGGCCACTGACAAGATCCATCTGACCGTCCAGGATCACTTTCCATCCACGTGACCATTCCTGCACACAGTCATAGCAGTCGATGATGTCACCGGTCGTACGCCAGAGGTGCCCAACCGAACTGCCCCATTCCCAAACTTTCGATGTGCCCCACTCGCAGATACTGAATACAACGGGTCTCTTGGCCGCCCAAAGGGCTTCGCTCATGGTCGTCATGGCTTCTTTTGCATCGCGGGTTCCGGTATTGCACCAGTCATACTTCAGGTAATCGACGCCCCACTCCGCATACTTCAAGGCGTCCTGATACTCATGACCCATGGATCCAGGATAACCTGCACAAGTCTTGCTGCCGGCACAATTGTAGACCCCGAACTTGAATCCTTTCGAGTGAAGGTAGTCCGCCAATGCCTTCATTCCACTCGGAAAACGCTCGGGATGCGCCATCAGGTTCCCTTCATCGTCCCGTTCCGGAGCCATCCAACCGTCATCAAGGTTAATGTAGATGTATCCAGCGTCGCGCATTCCATTCGCGATCATGGCTTCGGCCGTCTCCTTGATCAGTTCCTCGCTAATGTTGACTTCAAAGGTGTTCCATGAATTCCAGCCCATGGGAGGGGTCTTGGCCAGACCTTCGAATTTCTTGGCCGATACCAGGGAAGGCGTCAGGAGTGCGCCAATTGCTGCCAATGCAGGGATGATGTACTTCATTTTTCTCATAGTATGTGTAGGCATAAAGCTACTGTGTCCGGAAAACAGGTTGGTCGTATGGTTCGGGTCCAGGTTGCGGTCATGCGGGAAAGGCCACATATTCAGGGCTGACCCAAGGGCCATCGATCGGTCCGGAAACAGGAGGCGGGTATCCCCGCTTTGTTGTAAAGACCGGGTTGAGCTGTGCTGCGATAGGCAAATCGAACCGCCACCGGCT
>JAQVLM010000216.1 GCA_028704125.1 Opitutales bacterium | reverse complement strand
ATTCAATAGACTCACTGGGCTGCGGTGTCGAGTTCCGCGAGTTTTTGAATGATGCGTTCGGCCTCCGCAGGTGCGAAATCCGCTTCGATGAGGTCCTCAGCAGAGACTCCTTCAAAGATTGCCAACGAATTGAAGCCGCTTTCGACAAGCCGGCGGGAGAGTTCCATCTCAATACCAAGCCGGGAGCTGATTTCTGACGCGGCGCTCGAAACCTGATCCTTGAAGTCACGGGGACCGCTCGATTCGAGTTTTTCGATGTCCAGCTTCCATCCCATGAGCTTGGACGTAAGTTTCGCGTTGATCCCGCCTTTTCCGAGGGTCACGCGGATGTCGCCTTCGCTCACGCGGAAGAAGATACGCCGTTTGTCGGCATTCACCTCAATGTTACGGGGAACGGCCGGCCGAAGGGCTTCCTCCAGCATTTTGTGCGGGTCCTCGTAGAAGCGGATGATGTCGATTTTCTCGCCACCCAGTTCGCGAACCACGCTTTTAACGCGGGCTCCCCTCGATCCCACACAGGCGCCCACAGGATCAACCTTGGGATCGTTGCTGTTGACTGCGATCTTGGTGCGGTATCCCGGTTCGCGTGCCATGCCTTCCACGGTCACAGTGCCATCCGCGATCTCGGTGACTTCAAGATCGAGCAGCCTGCGGACAAATTTGATCGAGGACCGGCTGAGGATCAATTCGGGTCCTTTCGGGGTGTTCTCGATGCGGAGAAGCAGGCAGCGGATGCGTTCGCCGGGTTGGTAGTCTTCGCCAGGAATTCGTTCCCGATAGGGCAGAAGGGCTTCGGCTTTCCCCAGATCCACGATCAGGCAGTCGCGCTCCCGTCGGCGGACAATTCCCGAGACGATGTCTCCGACCTGATCCTTGTAGTCATCAAAAATTCGTTCCTTTTCAAATTGGCGGATACGCTGCATGATCGCCTGTCGTGCGGTCTGGGCCGCAATACGCCCGAGGAAGGAGGGATCCACTTCCTTTTCCAGAAGGTCACCCAGTTGAGCGGCTGGATTGAGTTCTCTGGCTTTAATGAGGTGAATCTCTGTTTCGGGGTTGCTCACGGAATCCACGACGTTCAACCGGGACCATGCTTTGAGTGCTCCGTTCCGTTCGTTAATATCGATGCGCAATTCCTGTCCAGCATGGAGTCCCTTCTGAGCCGCATTTTTGATCGCAGCCGTAATCGCCGCAATCATGTCCTTGCGGTCGATTCCTTTTTCTTTTTCCATGTATTCTAGGACGGATAAAATTTCGCTGCTCATGATTAATCAGGGAATAAAAAAAAGCGGGTGTTAGGCCCACTTTCCAATTGAGAAAGGTTACTGAAAAAGAATCATGTAAAGGGGTTATCCGGGGATGTCAAGCGGGGATTGATAGCCGTTGACGCTTCGGTTTTTTCCTACCGCAGGTTCCGGCTTATAGAACCATTTTTCTGGTATGGATCCGGATCGGCTGGAACCCCATTCGCCCGGAGGGTTTGGGAAAAACATCCGATCGGCTTCAGCCGGGCAAGCCAAATCCTATTGATTCCGAAATCAGTGAAATCACCAACAATACCGACTATCCGAGGCCGACATCGAGGCACATCATCACGGTAAAACCAACGATGGTTGACATGGTCGCCAAGTCGGTGTTGCCATGGGATTGCGATTCCGGGATGAGCTCTTCCACCGCGACGAAGATCATGGCGCCAGCAGCAAAGGCAAGGGCATAGGGAAGGATCCAGGCTGTCTGGATAACTAAAAAGGCACCCGCAACCGCGGCCACTGGCTCAACCAGCGCGGAAGCTTGCCCGAAAAAGAATGCCCGGCGTTTGGATCGGCCCATCCTGCGCAGCGGCATGGCGACGGCCAGCCCTTCGGGTACATTCTGGAGTCCGATTCCGAGGGTTAGAGCAATGGCGCCGGAAATAGACGAGGCTGCAACCAGATCGGTATTATGAGCCAAAGCCCCAAAAGCGATCCCGAGTGCGGCTCCTTCCGGAATGTTGTGAATCGTCATGGCGGACAGGAGTAGGGTAGACCTCCTCCATTCGGTGTGCGGACCTTCGGCAGCTGACAATTCCATGAAGCCCGGATGCAAGTGCGGCATCAGTTTGTCGGCGATTCGAAGGAACCCGGCACCAACCAGAAACCCAAAAGCAACCCCAAGCCATGCCACGGAGCCGCGGAATTCAAGGATTTCTATGGCTGGAGAAAGCAGCGACCAGAAACTCGCAGCAATCATCACCCCAGCCGCGAAACCCATCATGATGTCGGAGCTTCTTTCGGAGAAGCGGTTTTTGAAGAACACCGCGGTGGCTCCGATTGCTGTGAGAGCCCAAGTAAAGGTTCCCGCAACCAAAGCCTGCCAGACGGGAGATAACTCCAGAAATGTTTCGTACATGGGAAAAGGCTGAATCGATACAGAAGAGGGGTTATGAAGATTCTTCAATTCAAATCATTCAATCAAATAAGCTGTAGGAATGATGTCACTGAGAGACTGTTCCTCAACTCATAAGGCATTACTGAATAAATTGTGGAGTTGTTTGGCCTGAAAATTTGATATTTGGGCAAATGCGGATTGTTCTGAATAATGCGTCCTGTCACGCGTCATAAGGAAATCAACCTGAATTCGAACTAACTACTGATAATGACTATGAAACTCATCCATGTTGCCGCTGTCTCCTTGTCCCTCATGATTGTCCCGTTTTGTTCCTGGGCCGATGAGGTCGAGGATTCTATTAAAGAAGGCCAGGATTTCTACAAGGAAGGGAACCTGAATGCCGCGCTGGGCAGTTTTAACTATACGGCGCAGTTGATCCGTCAGAAGGTGTCGGAAAAGATGGCTGAGTTTCTTCCCGAAGCCCCCGACGGCTGGGAGAAATCCGAAGTGCAGTCCGAGACCGGGGCCAGTATGTTTGGCGGTGGGCTTTCTTCATCCTGCTCCTACACTAACGGGGACGCTTCGATTACCGTTACGGTCGCGTCGAATTCTCCGGTGCTTCAGTCAATTATGATGGTGATTAACAATCCCATGTTCATGGGCAACAAGAAGGCTGAACGCATTGGAGGACAGCAGGCGCTCATTGAATACTCTGCTTCCGATAAAGAGGGATCGATCAATGTCGTGGTAGCGGGAACCGCGTTGGTGACCCTCGAAGGACAGGATTGTAAACTTGAGGACATGAAGGCGCTCGCTTCCGCCATGAAGTTCCAGGACATGGTCAAGTTCCTCACCCAGTGAACGTTCGACTCATAACTTATTGATTTCGGGCCGGATGAGGATCCTCATCCGGTTTTTTTGTGTCCGCTTTGCCTCGGGCCTATTGTGTGTTCTGCAAATGGTTTTGTTGAAGGTTTTGCGGAGCCGGGGAAAACGCAGACGCGTCGATCAACCGAAAAGGGTGGGGGCCGAGGGGGCCGTCGATTCGTTTGGTTTCGAGCATATAGGACCATTGAGGCGCGGGAATTTGTACAGTTTTTGATTTCAGACTTGCGGGCTTGACGATAGTTTTACAAATCAGCCCGCATTTTGGGGTGAAAATACGGAAAAAAATCAGAAGGATAACATATTCGTTATTTATTATGTGGGGATTCCATGTCCGGGGGCAATAGCATTGCAGTTTTTGAAGCGATGAGGCTTTTCGAGGATAATAAAAAGAGGAAGAAGTTTGCCGGCTGATGAAATGATCCGGTCGGTTATTGAAATCATCTATACTATAGGAGAAGAACGAAATTGGCAACGAACACGATCGCAGTGATTGCTCCCTTCCATGGGGTGGGAGAAAAGGTTCTGGTTGGGGTGGCTGACTATTTTCAGAAGCAGACCCGTCTCAAGATGCGTCCGATTCATCTCGACGCGAATGTGAGCTTTGAGAACATGGATTTGTCCCGCATGGGCGGGGCGATTATCGTGGATATGCTGGAGGAGATGCCTCAGGCTCTGCGCGATCTGAATATCCCGAAGGTTGAGGTTTTTGAGCGCAATCACAAGGAGGGCGTGCCTTTGGTGAGCGTGGACAATGACCAGATCGGTGCACTGGCGGCCCAGCACTTGTATGGCCGTGGTTTCAAGCACTTTGCATTTGTCGGTGGGATTGATCATCCGTTTTCGAAGAACCGCTACATGGCGTTCAAGAAGTTTTTGGATGGGAAGAATGTTAACCTGCACCTGTTTTCGGAAACATTCCCGCCGCGGTCGCTCGGATCGACTCAGGACCCGAGGTGGAAGGGATTCTTTGACCGTCTCATGACATGGTTGGATGCGCTTCCGAAGCCGGTTGGGGTATTTGCGAGTGACGACTGGAAGGCTTTTGACACGCAGTTGGCCTGCCGTTCTCTCGGGATCGAGATCCCGGGTCAGGTAGCGGTGATCGGGGTGAACGACGACAACCTGGCTTGCCAGATTGCGGAGACTCCGCAGTCGAGTATCCGGCTTCCATATGAGCGGGTGGGTTTCGAAGCGGCGGCCATGCTGGATGCCATTCTCTCGGATAAGCCGACGGACAAACGGCGCATCCTCAAGCCGATCGGCTTGGTGACGCGTGAGTCCACCAATACCTTTGCGGTAACCGACGAGATTGTGGAAAAGGCTTTGCGCTTCATGCAGAAGGAGAGCAACAAGCCGATCCGGGTGGAGGAAGTGCTCAAGCATGTGGGGGTATCCCGTTCGTTGCTTGAACGCCGTTTCCGGGGCGCGATTGGCCGTACTCCGCTGGTGGAAATGCGCCGTCAGCGTGTGGAGCGTGCGCGGGCCTTGCTTGCGGACACCGATTTGGCAATCAATCAGATCGCGAGCATGTGCGGATTTGCGAGCAACATCCGTTTCACAACGGTGTTCCGTGAGCAGGTGGGGGTGACCCCGACCGATTTCCGCGCTCAGATGCACAGCATGTCTTGATTCCGCTATTGCCGCGCCAAACGGCGGCGCGACGGTCTAATTTGAAGGGCGTTGTTCGAAAAAGGAACAGCGCCCTTTCTCTTTTATGGGGATGCATTCGGGATTATCCGCTTGAGTCTGCGCCGGATATGGCATGCTATCCGATTCCGGAACGACCCTTTCGATGGGAATCATGATGAATATGGAGGCAACATCAATTAAGCAGGTGCTTTGTATCAAGTGGGGCAAAAAATACGGTGCCGACCATGTGAACCGGATTTATGGAATGGTGTCCCGGAATGTGACGCCTCCGTTTCGTGTGATTTGCTTCACGGACGATGCTGAGGGGATACGGCCGGAGGTTCAGTGCCTGCCGCTGCCGGAGCTCGGGTGCAAAGTGCCGGTGAACACGCAGGGAAAATGGCGCAAGACGGCGCTTTGGAACAAGGATTTGAAAGGAGTGGAGGGCGTGGTGCTCTTCATCGATTTGGATTCGGTGATCACCGGTTCGATCGATCCTTACTTTACCTATGGCGAGCCGGATGATGTGATTCTGGCGCGGAACTGGTTGCGTCCATGGTCGGGTTTGGGCCAGACTTCGGTCTTCCGCTTTCCGGTCGGTAAGCATGGCTACATTCTTGAGCAGTTTCAGGCGGATCCGCAGGGAGTGGCGGACCGGTTCCGATATGAGCAACATTATTTGACGCGTTCGATCAGGGGCGGGATCAAGTTTTGGCCGGAGAAGTGGACGTGCCACTTCCGGGTGCATTGTCTCGGGCCGGTGCTGTTGCGTTATTTGCGTCCGGCCCGTTTGCCGAAGGGTGTCCGGATTGTGACCTTCCCCGGCCGGCCGAACCCCTCGGATGTGATGGAAGGGAAGTGGACGTCGGAAGCGCCGGATTACGCCGGCAGGTGGACTCATATCAAGGGTATTTTCGACCGTTCCAAGCGGGTGTATCCTTCGGTGGTGCGCCATCTGAAGAGCTTTGCGATGCCGGTTCCATGGATGCGGGAACTGTGGCGGGAATAGGATCCGGATGGGTAGGGGAGCTGCCTGCGGGTTCATATGTATGAGCAACGAATCGGGGTCTCAGACCCCCTCCAACGCCCTTCGGTTATTGATTAAAACCTCGCGGGGGGTCTAGATTGGCGTTCTATGAGTAAGAACCCCTACGGCTCCTTCG
>JAQVLM010000215.1 GCA_028704125.1 Opitutales bacterium | reverse complement strand
GGGTCGGAAAAGATGGCGGATTTTATCGGGTTGGATTCCGATACCGCTGTCTTCGACAGCAACGCATAGGAAGGGGTCTCCGCTTTCGCTTTCCAGCGTGTCCACTTTGATCACAACCGATCCTTCATCCGTGAATTTGATCGCGTTTCCCGTTAGATTAATCAGGATCTGGCGCAAACGCAGCGCATCACCGGTAACGATCCGAGGAGTAACGGCGGTGATGATTCCAGTCAGCGAAACCCCTTTTGATGTGGCCCGCGGATTGAGGATATCCAGGACTCCATCAATGATGGTGGACAGGTCCATCGGAGCGATGTCGAGTTCCATCTTTCCGGATTCCACCTTCGACAGGTCCAGAATATCATCAATGATGGCGAGGAGGGATTCCGCGCTCTGGGTGATGGTTTCGGCAAACGATTTCTGATCGTTTCCAAGCGGCGTGCCGTTCAGCAAATGGGCCATGCCGATGATGCCATTCATCGGCGTGCGGATTTCGTGGCTCATGTTAGCGAGGAAGGCGCTCTTGGCTGCAGTTGCGGCTTCTGCGGCATCTCTGGCCCGTTTCAACTCCTCCTCCATTGCCTTGCGCAGACTGATGTCCCGGACGATTGCCAATACGCTGCTTTGATCATCCTGCCGGACGAGCGAGCTCGCACTGGTTTCAACCCATAACTCGGAGCCGTTTTTCCGCCGGATGCGTCCCTGGAAAATCAGTGTTCTTCCGGAGGCTTGGGTGTTGTTTTTGACATCGTCGAAACGGGAAACCGAATCCTTGTCGAATAGGTCGCTGATGGTCAGGAAAACCGCTTCGGCCGCGGAATAGCCGGAAAGCCTTTCCCCGGCAGAATTGAAGGAAGTGAAATGTCCGTCCGGCGACAGAGTGAAGATGAAATCGCTGGCGTTCTCGATGATGCTCCTGTGGGTGGCCTCAAGATTCGCTTCCGCCTCGATCTTTCTGCGAATGATCTCTGTTTGGCGCTTCACCCGAACCCTCAGCGAGATAAGCCATGCCAAAAAAAGAATGAGGAATCCGAGGAGCACCTCAGCTGCTGCCATCGCACGGGTGGCCGTCCACCATGAAGGGGCTTTTAGGATTTTGAGATCGGATGGAGAACGGAGCAGGATCCGAAAACGTTTTGGGGTTTGGTATTCGTCATACTCAACGAGGTATACTCCAACCAGAGATACCAGCGAGCCTACGCTTGCATGAATCCGGGGGTTGCCTGAATCGGTGGTATGTTCATGAACAATCTCGCACGGAATGCCCTCTGTTCTCATATATAGTCGTGTTTCGTTTCCGAAGGTGTTCGTTCCGATAATTCTTCCTTCGACACTGACGAGTCTACCATCCCAATCGGGATCTACTGCTACCCCGGCAGGGAAGGGTTGCGCTTGCGCCAATTGGGTTTCCCCGGTGCTGCGATAGATGGCCTCGCGCAACACCACCCGATTGGACATTCGCCCGGGAACTCCAACCACTTCGACAACGTCACCGGGTTTCAAGGGCGTGGTGTCCCGGCTGAAAACCCGGATGACATCATGCTCCTCCCCGACGAGGAGATAGGATCCCGGAGTGTGATGAATGAGGGTGCCACGTATGAGGACCTGCCGATCCAAGGATGGAATGGGCTGGTACATCCCGAGGGAGGCGATGGAACGGGCCGTCTGGGAGAAAGGATCAGCGGGGGCGGCAACCTCAACGTGAACATGATCGAGCGATGGAACGTTGAGTCGAATGCCGGTGAGTTGTTCCTTGTCGTTGATGATTGCCGTACAGACTCCTCGCACCCTGAGCACGGATCCGGGGGTTACATCTGGAATCCTGTTACCGGGTAGTCGGACAAGGAAGTCGCCGGCTGATGAGGTCATGTGGAGTTGGATGATCTGATCCACCAGTTCGGTTTTTGTGAGGTATCCCTGCATTTCAACCCATTGGGCGTCTTCGACACCGGTGAGCGCATGTTCCAAGGTGATCAGCCGGACCGGTGGCATGGCGGCTGGCCCCGATCGTTGGATGCTCTGTAGTCGAATAATCGGAGAGAAGATGTCCGCTTCCGTTATCCCTCGCAGTTCGACGGATACGCCCGGAGGAGGGCGTTCAAATCCCACGCCGGTTTCATGGACCACGCAGATGCCTGCTGAGCTGTCCTGAACGAAAAAATGGGGCCTGGATGGATGTGAGAAGGTGACAACTCCGCTGAGAACAACCGGATGGCCCTTTGCGGCCTCTTCTTTGCTCAGATGCAAGACTTGTTCGGCCAAGCGGAAAAGCGTCTCATTCTGTGTGGTTCCGCCGCTTTCATTTTGGGAAGAATCTCCGTTTGGAAGGGGTCGGTATAGGGCATCCACGAGGATCCAACCCGGACCTGATCGAACTGCTCTTCCCCGTGCCTCGACTTTCGTTCCGGTCGGCACGAGTCTCGATTGAGGTGAGTAGACCTCAATTTGCCCGGATTCATCCCTTAACTGGAGGGACCGGCCCGGATCCTGCCGTTGCACCCTTCCGACCACCCGGCTTGCGGAACCCGGAGGATCGTTCTGAAGTTCTTCGATGGGCGTCGGCTCCATAGAGAAGAGTGAAGCGATGTCTCCCGAGGAGGGGGCAACTTTGACATGATCGAGCGAAGACATCCACAGTTGGATGATAGAGGTTTCTCCCCCATGGTCGATCCCCCAAACGCAGACTCCGGTTGCTTCAACAAGGGATCCCTCCAGGTTTGGGATGGGTTCGCCTCCGCGTAGAAGCAATCGGGCGGTGATCGAACGCGAATCCGCAATCAGCTCGAGTTCGTGGTGATTCATATCCGACTGATGCTGACGGTCCACGAGTCCCCGTATCGTCACAAAGCGGGGGGACGGAGATGCCATGGCATCGAGTTGGCCGGTCGCATCAACGGCAACGGGATACGCATCCGATGCCGCGAGCAAAGAAAAACCAATCCGGCTGAGTTCCAGGCCGAGAACCGGAATAACAGATCCTGAAATCAGTACCTTTTGTCCGGATACAATGGGAAGCGAAGCCTTTTCTGTCGGAAGATAGTGGATCGCTCCATCCGCCTCAATCCAAAGCAGGTACCAGAACGGGTCATAGTGTGCAATTCTGGCTTCGATGCTGATTGGATGTAAGCTGGACTGCAGACCCGGAGTCTGGGCGATATCCCAGAATTGAACCATCGAGGTGATGATGCTCTCCGGGGGATTATCGATTGCCTCTGTCTTGCCCGAAAGGTGCAGGAAGACCACCGGAATCAAAGAACACGCGATTAGAATATGTGACAAATGCTGCCACATGCTTGGGCGCATGGACTTTCGGGGAAGGAAATGCACGGGGATGATAATCGGACAAAAAGAGAATCCCTTACTTCAAATATTGATATTGTTCAGAATTTATCTTTACGGGACGCCAAAAATGCAAAGTCTTTTGTATCCTTCGATAACAATTGGGGAGAAGACTGAAAAATGGAGGCTATTGATCTTGACAATGTATCCGACCACAGGGGGCTGTCGGAAGAGGGGGAATCCGCATCTGGAGAGTCCGGAGCTTGGGCGATCGGCGAAGCTGAGGAACTCTACGGGATTCCGCGTTGGGGGCAGGGGTTTTTCTCCGTCAGCGACGACGGGTTCTTGAATGTGCATCCCGCCGGGGATCAACGCAGCCTCAAAGTGATGGACTTGATAAAAGGGGTGCGTGGGCCGGTGCTCATCCGGTTTCATGACATTTTGAGGCATCAGGCGGAACGCCTACAGCGGGCATTCGCCATGGCGATCCAGGAGGAGGATTACAAGGCGAAGTATGTCGGGGTTTTCCCTCTCAAGGTGAATCCATACAGAGAGGTTCTTGAGACGCTTTTCACGGATTGGGAGAATGATTACCATCCACTGGGTTTTGAAGTAGGCAGTAAGCCGGAATTGCTGATTGCACTGGGTTTGCACCGGGGGACGAAACGGTTCATTTTGTGCAACGGATTCAAGGACAAGGGCTACGTCGATCTTGCGCTTCAGGCGAAGCGAATGGGTAAGCCGGTTTTCATCATTATTGAGCGCTTCTCCGAAATCGAAATCGTGGTCAAGCAGTGTAAGCTGCATGGCGTTACCCCGAATCTGGGTATCCGGGTGAAGCTCTACAGCTACGGAGATGGAAAATGGGCCTCTTCTTCCGGCGAAAACTCCAAGTTCGGACTCAATACCATGGAGGTGGTCCGGATGTGCGAGTATCTTAAAGCCAATGGATTACAGGATAGCTTGCGTCTCCTGCACTTTCATGTCGGGAGCCAGATTCCCGATATTCGCACCATCAAGGGCGCTCTGGTCGAGGCTTCCCAGTTCTATTGCCAGTTGCATTTGATGGGTTTCCCAATGGGATACCTGGATGTCGGAGGAGGGCTCGCGATCGACTACGACGGCACCCGAACCCTCGCCGACAGTTCGATGAACTACACGATGGAGCAGTATGCCCGTGACGTGGTGTTCAACATCAAGGAAGTGTGCGAAATGCACAAAGTCGAAGAACCGAATATCATCTCCGAGAGCGGTCGTGCGATTGCGGGACCCCATTCGATTCTGGTTTTTGAGACCCTTTCCAAGATTTCCAAGTCGGTCGATGTCATGGGACATTTTTCGACCCGATCGGCACCCAAGATTATCCGGGACCTTCAGGATATCCTGAACAATCCATACAAGTACAACCGTTTGGAGCGCCTCTACGACGCCCGTCAGAAGAAGGAAGAGGCGTTTGCGCTCTTCAACCTGGGTTACATGGATTTGGAGACCCGGGCGGCTGTCGAGTCCTTGTTTTGGCGCATTTGCCAGGAGATCCACGGAACCTTGGATGAAAGCAAGTTTACTCCGGAGGAACTCTGGACGCTCGACAGAACATTGTCGGAACAGTTTGTTTGCAACTTCTCGGTTTTTCAGTCCCTTCCGGATCATTGGGCACTGAACCAGCGTTTCCCAATCGTCCCCTTGCATCGCTTGAACGAGAAACCTACCGTGAATGCGCGGATCGTCGATATCACCTGTGATAGCGATGGGGAGATCAGCGACTATCTGGGTGAAGAAACGCAGAACCAGACCCTTTTGCTTCACACGCTCAACGATAAGCCATACATGGTGGCGGTTGCGTTGACGGGTGCGTATCAGGATGTCCTCAATAGTTCACACAACCTTTTTGACCGCACCTCCGAGATTCAGGTCTGGTTGAACCCTGACGGAGATCCGGGCAACGGTTACAAGATTGTGCGCAATACCCAGCCTGCAGCGATTGGGGATGTCTTGAGGACGATCCAATACAACCGCGATGATCTCCTCTCCTGTATGCGCGAATCAGCCCGTAAGCATGGAGAAGTCTGCGACTCGGAGGTCGTGGATTCTTTCATCCGGGAATACGAGCGGCAGATGAACGCATCCACCTATCTCGATCCCTCGGATTGATCTTGTCGGTTTGAGGCCGGGGCGGGGGGCTGTCAGTCGACGATTCCGCCGCTGCTCAGGAAGATTCCCTTGAGGTTCATTTCAAGCTTCTTGGGATTCGGAGATGCCATCATCGCCTCGGCTTTGGTGATTGTCCCGGCATGCACGAGTCTCAAAAGGTCTTTATTGAACGATGTGGTGTGCACGCTCTCGGAAGATTCAATGAGTTTCGGGATCTTGTCGAATTCACCGGCTTCGATGAGTTGACGACCCAAAGCATCGATCATGAAGAACTCCATGACCGGAACACGTCCCCCATCGACCGCAGGAACCAGTTTCTGAGTGATGGTTGCCCTTAAGCTTGCAGCAACCTGCGGTTGCATCGAATCCCGCGCATTGATCGGGAAAAACTCGAACAAACGCTGGATGGCTTGTTGGGCCGAAGATGCGTGGAGCGTCCCGAAGACCAAATGCCCGGTTTCGGCCGCCCGCAGAGCGGTTTCGAAGGTGTCGCCGTCACGCATTTCACCCACCAGGATGACGTCGGGGTCTTCACGCATGGCGGCTTTCATTCCCATCTGGAAACTGGGCACATCGATCCCTACTTCGCGCTGATTGATCAGGGAGCGTTTGTCTTTGTAGGTGTATTCGATCG
>JAQVLM010000214.1 GCA_028704125.1 Opitutales bacterium | reverse complement strand
CATGGATCCCTCCCTCAAACCCTTTGAGTCCCAACTGAGCCGGGTCTTCCGTTTCTCAGGATACCGGGCAATCGGCCGCGGCAGCTCGCGATTGAAAATTTCGGGATCGACCAGAATAGACCTTGGGCAAGGCTTTTCGGTTCATTTGCGCTCGCAGGCTTCCCCAGGAGCCGCAGTTCCCATGGAGATCCGGTGGATGCGCGGAGAACAGGTCCTGATTCACACTCGACAGACCTTCCGGCCGGAAAACCCCGTGGTGGTGCTGGGTGGACCATCTCACCAGAATGGGGTATTGCTGCTGGTTCTGACCACACGCTGAAGAAAGATCAACGGGTCAGTGAATAACCGGTGCCACGGATGCGTCTCTCTGTTTATCCATTCAATTCTGAAACGCCATAGAAAGGAGAACGTCATGTGGAAAAAACTATTTATCTACGCCACTTTCGCAGCACTGATGACCCTACCTGCCGAAGCCCGCAACCATCGGCATCATCATGGCAGCAACAGCGGCTCAGTGGCCGCTTTGGGCGGTTTTCTGACCGGGCTGATTCTTTCAGACGTTTTGGCCAGTCCAGCGTATCCCGCCCCGGTGGTTGTCGCTGATTCCTGGTCGGATGTCGCATGGAGAACCGACGGCTGGAACTACGGGCGTCCTCACTATGGATATAACCGATACGGCGACCGCTATCCGGATCGTTATGCCTATCGGCACAGTGATTGGGGCTACCGCAATGTGCGGGTATGGGTGCCCGGCAGATGGGAAATTGTGCGTGACCGCTATGGTCTGAGTAAGCGTGTCTGGCGCAACGGATACTACGACGTGCGTCGCGAAAAGATCCGTAGACCCTCATACAGAAGGTATTGAACCATGTATCAATCTCATCCATTTCGTGGCATGATTGGAGAGCCGGTGTGCGTTCCGGCTCTTTCCTGCTTGAATGCGATCCCATCGGTTTGATGAAGTAATCAGGAGAACTCAAAATGAAAACCAACGACAGTAAGTGGCTTGAAGACCTCAGCCGATGGATGGATGGGGAATTGGACACCCACGATACTGAGGCGTTTGAAAACGGGATGGAATCAAATGCAACCCGGATCAAAACCCGGGAAGTTTGGGAACAAATTCGGGCTGAATTGCGGGCTGGAACCTGCGATCGGATCGACTCCACCACCGTAGCCGCCGACTGGACAGCACTTGAATCCCGATTGCCCCCGCGGCAAAGCGAAGGAAAAGACCATCCAGCGACCGCAGACAAAAACATCATCCGTTTCCCATGGTTTTGGGTAGGTGGGTTTGCGGCAATGGCAGCTGCCTTAGCCCTCTCGATCGGTGTGTGGATTCAGGATGCTGGAAACAACACCGCCGGTGATGAGGCATTCGCATACTCTGATTCGGATGCATCGATTTCATTTGTTGAAACCGGGATTCCGGGAGCAAGCTCCATGATGTATGTCGATGAACCGTCCGGTTGGACCATTGTATGGGTCACGGACCCCCATCAGGCGGGTCCGTCAACATCAGCCAGTTGAACCGGTTTCATCTGTAACGTTGCATCCTTGGGTCCATTGATACTGCCCGCCAGCGAACTGACACCGGCGGGGATTCAGTCAGCGTCAAAGGCCTGCAGAATACGCTCAAGGTCAATGTTTTCCATGATCGTTTTCTGGATCAGCGGGATCTTGTCGCAGTCTTCCGGCTGGGTCTTGATCGTCATGCCATTGATTTTGGAAGCCACTCCGTAGCTTTCATCCTCCGAAATCACGACCGGTAGGGAGGTCTGGCGGATCAGGTCCATCATTCGGGGACTGGGTAGCACATTCCGTGTCAGGATAATCCCCGCCACGCTGCCGGCATTTTCGAGCATCCGCTCGGATGCCATCGCCGCAAACAGGATATCCTCACGGTCGCCGGGCACAATCACGAGAACACCCGGCTTGAAATACTCGAGGGCAACCCGCGCGGTCATGGCGCCAATCACCACCCGCAACACACGGGTATTGCGTCCTGTCGGCTCGCCGTTCAACCAGCGCCCTCCGATTTCCTCTACGATCTGTGCCAGATTCGGAGCGGTCAATTCCTTGACAACGGGAATCACGCCCAACAGATCAATTCCCAGCCGGGCCAAGCCTTTCCGCCCATACTCGCGGATGAATTCAAGCTTGTCCGGAAATACCTTGTTCAGGATGGCTCCAATCACCTCCACCCCATGTTCACGAAACAAGGCACGGTTGGTCGCAATCTCATCAACCGGTCGGCCGATCCCGCCGGAAGACACAATAATCACCTTTGCGCCCAGCAGTTTCGCAACCGATGCATTGGACATGTCAATCACTGACCCCACTCCCGCATGACCGCTCCCTTCGATGATGATATAGTCTTTCTCATAGGCAGCCCGGTCAAAGCCACGGCTGATGCGATCCACCAGCTCCGGCGAATAGGAATCGGGATCATCCAGGTATCGGCGCGTCAAGGTCGGATCAATCGCGACCGGACTCATCGCCTCAATCGGCGTGGCAATTTCATATGTCCGGTCAAACAAAACCGAATCCTCGTCGATCATCGATCCGCCGATTTCCACAAATCGCTGTCCCACGGGCTTGATATACCCCACCTTCGGGTGCACGGATTGGAGAGCCGAAAACAACCCCAGACAAGTCGTGGTCTTGCCCTCGTTCATCCTTGTTCCAGCAACAAATATGCGTTTCGTCGTGCTATTGAGCGGGCCCTTCAACAACGCGCCGGAAGGAGACTTGGAAGATACTTCGTTTGCCATGAAAACCGGAAATGCCGGATTATCCCTGTCCGCTCAATCCAAAAAGGAGCCGTCGATCCACCGCCTGCGCAGCGACAATCACAGCGGTTCCGAGAATATCGTGTGCACTCGCGCTGCGGCTGATCTCCGCCGCAGGCCGGTTGAAACCGGTCAAAATCTGACCGTATGAACGGCAGGTCGATAGGAACTGAACCATCTTGGATGCGATGTTGCTGGATACAAGATCGGGAAAAATCAAGACATTGGCATCTCCCGCCACATCCCCGTTGAGTTGCTTGATGCGGGCGGAAAACGGATCAAGCGCAGCGTCGGCCTGAATTTCGCCCTCCACCAGTATTGGCAAATCCAGCTCGCGGATCCGGTTCTTTGCCTTGGCGGTTGCTTCCTGCATTTTGCGGACTGCCGGATGGTGCACATGCTCCGCATGCGTGGTGAAACTCAGCATCGCCACCTTTGAAATCTCATTGGTCAGATGGTAACGCAGCAATGCAGTCGTGATCGCGATGTCACTCAATTGATCCGCCGTCGGGTCCGGAATTACGGCGGAATCTGCCAAAGCCAGCACCCGGCGCTCATTCTCCTCCATCGGAATATCCAGAATGAGAAGCGATGACACCGTGCTCACATGATCCTGACGCGGGATAATCCGAAGCATGGGCCTCAGCGCACTCGATGCGGCAGTGGTGGCACCCGATACCATTCCGTCAGCCTGCCCATTTGCAACCATCAAAGCGGCATAGGCATTTTTGTCCAACGCGATCTCACGCAGCTGATTTCGCGACAGATCCGAGAAGTGGGGAATCTCCGCCAAACGGTCAGCATACAACTCAAGCTCATCTGTCCTTTCGGGCTCGATGAGCCGGATGTGATCCAAGTTGATATTCAACTGCACCGCCCGCTCCTTAATGACACTGCGATCACCCAACAGCACCGGGATCCCAAGCTGATGCGTCACAAACTGCCGGGCAGCCTGAATGATCCGGGGGTCCGCCCCTTCCGGAAAGACGATCCTCTTGGGATGGCGTCTGAGCTGGTTCTGGAGGTTTTCGAGTAAAGACACGGCAGTATTGGGGCTGGTTAACGAACAATAGCAGAGGTAGAAAAAGAATCCCGCGAATCAAACCAAATCGGGATGATCCACTTCATGAGACCGAAGGTAGCGGTTATCCGTTCACCCCAATCCTGATTCCCCGCATCCGTCTGTCAATCATCCAATCAACAGTCGATTGGACTTGCTCAATCCGGTGACCTGAAACAATGCGTTCCTCCAAAGCGCACACCCACCGTTGCGATCAGGCTCCGGTTTTGCGTTGATCCTCGCCACCTCCGGCGTAATGTAGAATCCAACCCCTCTTCCACGATGCCCACCCGACTTCCACTTCTTCCCGCGCTGGCAGTTTTGCTGGCGTTTGTCTTGAATGCCGCACCGGTATCGGAGCTGATCGTCGTCGACCAGATCGGCTACCGGCCGGCTTCCGAAAAATGGTTCATGATCGCGGTTCCTGTCACCGGGCAAAACGCAGGACAAGGCCGCGCGCCGGCCCGCGAAGTCCAACTGCGCCGGAGCAGTGACCATGCGGTCATCCGCTCCATCACGCTTGAGTCATGGAATAACGGAGCCGTGCATTCCGCATCCGGAGACCGGGTGTGGAAAGGCCGGTTTTCCGATGTATCAACACCGGGGACCTATCACATCTACGACCCAGCCAACGATGTCCAGTCCTTCGATTTCGACATCCGCGAGGATGCCTACAATTCCATCCTCAAGGCATCGATCAAATCCTACTACTATCAACGCAGTGGAACCGCGATAACACCCGAATTCGGCGAGCAATGGACCCACGGACTTGCCCACATCCACAACCAGCAGGCATCCAGAATGTTCGATACCTCCCTCGGGGGCGTTCAGCCGGAAGCCACCGCACGCGACATCACCGGCGGATGGTATGACGCCGGGGACTACCGCAAATACACGTCATGGATGGCCGACATCCTATGGGAGCTGGGCACCGCATATGAATGGTGGCCATCGGTCTTCGACGACCAATCCGGCATCCCGGAGAGCGGCAACGGCACACCCGACATCCTCGACGAAATGATGTGGGAAATCCAGTGGATGCTCAAAATGCAACGCTCCGATGGCGCGCTTTACTCAGGCGTATTCGTAATCAGCCGGGACCAGGGCTTTGGCAACGGTATCGGCGATCCGTCGACCGAGGACCGGCCCTACTACTACGCCAACATCTCCACTCCCGCAACGGCATCCGGAGCAGCCGCATTTGCCATCGCGGCCCGCCTCCTCGCCCCTTATGAATCGGCATGGCCCGGGATGCCCGCGAGACTGCGCGAGGCGGCTATCCTGGCCTGGCAGTTTCTCGCCGCGCATCCATCAGCGATCCACTACGATCACAGCGGATTCGACAATGCGGATGCGAACAAAAGTGCGGGAGCCGACCTCCGGGTGCGGGCACTTGCCGCTGCTGAGCTCTTCCGGCTGACCGGCGATACGGCGTACCGGGATTGGTTTGACCAATACCACGCGCACCCTTCAACAGCTGACGGATCCCACAACCCGATCATCAGCGGCTATTTCGAAGCCGGAGGTTCCTTCGACCTTCAACGGGCGATGGTTTCGTATTGTCAGGCAGCAGGCGCAACCCCATCCGTCACAGCCTCCATACGACAATCCCTCGACGAAGGGGTGCGCCGTCAACCCTACGGTCAAAGGAACAATGACCCCTACCATTGTTTCATGTGGGATGGGCACTACACCTGGAGTTCCAACGGACTTAAAGCCCAATGGGCCATGCTCGCCTTGTGGGCGGTAAAACTGCAGACCAACCCCGGGATGACCGGCACCTACCTCGCACTGGCCGAAGAATACTTGCACTACTACCACGGACGGAATCCGCTGGGCTGGACTTTTGTCACCCAAGCCCAACGCTTCGGAGCAGACAAACCGATCACCCAAATCTATCATGGCTGGTTCCATGATGGCACAAAATGGGACACCAATCCCGCTCCGGGCATACTGGCCGGCGGACCCAACCAGTATTTCACCCCTGACAGTTCCTACCGCGGGATCATTTCCCCTCCCCAGAACCAACCACCCATGAAGTCATACAAGGACTGGAATACATCATGGCCCGAAAACTCATGGTCCGTCACTGAAAACTCGACCGGCTACCAGTCCCGCTACTCCTTCGTCCTCGCTGCCTTCGCATCGGGAAACACCACCCCGAATCCGCCGTCCGGGGATCCCTCTCATGTGGCGCTCTACCGCTTCCACCGGGCGGATAACAAAAGCCACTTCTTCACGGCATCCGAAGCAGAGAAATCCAACGTCGTCGCCACGATGT
>JAQVLM010000213.1 GCA_028704125.1 Opitutales bacterium | reverse complement strand
CTTCTGCTGCGGATGATTCCACACGAGGTTTTCTGGGTCTGCGCGTAGAGGGCTTACGGGGTTTCGCACCGGAGGAAGATGTGTCCTGAAGACCCAGGTCAATGTCTTGTGAATCAGTCATGATGGTAAGTTGGGTGAGCGATTGGGGAAATGCCTGTTTCCGTGGAGGCGAATCATCACCTGCAGCCAAGCAAATCCGGAAGCCGTATGCTTCTCACGAACAACCTTCGGAGCGGAGCATTTCCGTTAACAAACGAACTTGATCCTCCAGAAAGGCTATCGAACCGTTATTTAATATTACAAAATGAGAAAGGGTTGCTTTGGTGTTTTGTGGTAGCTGGGCGTCCATACGTCGTTTAATCGAGGTGAGGTCCATTCCTCTTTGCTCCAGCCTTCGGACTTTCACGTCCGAATGTGCCCACACTGTAACACAAAACCGGAAATCGTTTTCAAGCCTTTTTTCAAACAACAGCGGGATTTCGACCACGTTCAAGGCTCCCTCATGGACCTGCACAAAGTGTTTCCACGCTATTCTGACCCTGGGATGAAGGATCGATTCCAGATCCTCTCGTGCATCCGGATCCGCGAACACAATCGATCCAAGGGCCTTGCGGTCCACTCCGCCCTCCTCTTTCAAAACCCCTGTTCCGAAACGCGCCGATACCGCCTCAAGGGTGTCGGGATCGGATGCCAAAAGGCGATGGACCGCCTCATCCGCCGAAAACGTGTTCCACCCGCATGAGGCAAATACCCCGAGCACGGTGGACTTGCCGGAACCGATATCGCCTGTGAGTCCAAGGTTCATCTGATTGAGTTCGGTGTTTGCAATTGCGCTGGCCCGGCACGATCTCCGCGCGCTCCGGACGTTGGCTTCATTGTATTGGCTTCACGAGGATGTCGTCCCGAGGTGTCGCATCTGGCCATCCTTGATCGCCCGTTTTTCGTTCTCTCCCCACAGGTGTTCAGGGGGGCGGTTCCCCCATGCGGGTCGCTGCATCCCGTCGTAAGACCACGCGACGGCAGGTTTCACGATCATGCTCCATGCCTTTGGGGTAAGCGCTTGAGTGTCCTGCCCGACTCCCATAACCCATTCCATCGCGATGCGCCGGGATGCGGTCCTGGAATTCGTCCGGATCCCGGCTCCCAGGTCCGTTTTCGTCATTTCCGCCAAGCGCAGGATCAGGGCATCGTCCGTCATCCGGGCATCAAACAAATCCGGAGACACTAAGGTCCAGCCGTTTGCGGTGTTGTCGAGCACCACCCAGTTCCGGAATGCATGCCACTTGCCATCCGTCGGCAGAGGATATCCGCCTTTCGCCAGACCGCAAAGAGGGGTCCATCTCTCCGTTCTGCCCCATTTTACGACCAGATCCAATGCGGATTCGGGAGAGTTCCAATCTACCACCAACTCGAATTTTACCCGCCTTTCCGCTGCAAAGACCTCAACCCGGGCATGAATCCGGTTGTTTTCATGCGATCCAAGGCTCTCCCATGCGGCACGCAACGGACCCGATTCCACTTCCTCCCAGGCATGCCATGAAAGCCCGCTTTTCGAATCATCCGGAAGCTGCCCGCTCATGGTAAATCCAAGTTGGAGCGGGTTCGCGGACGCCGCCGCTCCCGGTCCTTCATGGGAAAGTGTCAACCGCCCGTTCCCCGCCGATGCGACAACCACCTTGCCATTGCTTAGCGAATCCCGGGAAACCCGAAGCCCGGCGTCGGTGCCGTCCGGACCCGGTGTCGCCATAGGATCCATTGCACCGGGAATGCGGATGAGCCCTTCAAAACGTCCGTCGGCATTCAAGGGAACCTTGGTCAGAAAACGGACCGCCCCGCTTGTGTCCGTTATCAACTGAACGGGATACGATTGGCCCTGCTGATCCGTGAGCACGCGGGTTCCCCATGTGTCACCGTCGAGATGGGCAACGGCTTCCACCCAACTTGACTTGTCATGTCCACTCACTGCGACCATATCCTGCACCAGAAACTGCTGATGGTGGCTCAACGCGTTCCGTCGAACCAACCAATCCACCATTCCTTCATGAATCAGTTCCCGGGCGTTGGTCTCTGCGCGCCCTTGAAGGGATTCCGCAGCTTCCCGATCCAACAATCCGGAGGATCCATCCACTGGCACAGTCGCTGCCATCAGCAGGTCTTTCCAGATGCTCGCGGCCTTCACGAGCGCCCCGGCTCTCCGCGCCTTGTCTGCAATCCGGTTTGGGATCCGTTCCGCATGGATGGCCATGACCTCCGCCCGCATTTGCCTCCCCCGCATCTCCGTGCACCTGCGGTCGGGGGCCTCTTGCCCGACCGGCCCAAGCGCGCCTTCCACAACCGGGAAGCTGTCGGACATCATGAAAGCTTCTCCCATGAACTCCTCATACGTACTGAACTTGAGCAACACATCCCGGAAGGCATCCTTGTGCTGCCGCAGGTATTCAATGGATGCCTTGGTAGGCCCCCCGCCCCAAGGGCCAAGTCCATAGGGACATGGCACGTGGCCAAGCATGAGGCTGCCATTTTCCACAGCTTCCATAATCTGCCCATAGAGATCGTCACTGCGCGTCATGTGCTCCGGATGGATGCGGGAACACAGAACTTCCCCTCCTTCCGGTCCTTTCCATCGAAACAATGGAGACGGCAGGGATTCTGGCCAATCCGGCAAATACACATACATTCCCTTGTAGTGCAGGCTTGCCAGCAAATCGGGCAAGAACCCCGGCAACGTCCGGGCATTTGGCGAAAAAAACACTTTTGGAATGACTCCGAGTTTCTCCCTGCAATACCCGGTCCCGATTTCGAATTGGCGGACCCATCCGGCATCGGTCATTATCCCCTCATCCGGCTGCGTGTAGGTGCCGTTGATCACGCACCATTGGCGTTTCCTAATCAGTTTTTGGATGCGTTTGAAAAGGGCCGGATCATAGCGCTCGACCGCCTCATAGGCCCAGATATCGCCATTGGAAAACCTGAAATCCGGAAACTCTCCGCAACGGTCAGCCGCAGCCTTGAAGGTGGCTATGGCCTGGTCGATTGCCGGTTGTCCCGTTCCGTCCCCCATGGGCCGGAAACAGGCGTTTCCAATCATATGAACAATCATGCTGACAAAGCGGTTGGAGTAAGCGCCCTACGGCCTCATTAACTGCGGGCTAACCGGCGGATGGGTCCGGATGGGCGTTGTGCTGGTATCGGGTATAACGATGGCGCTTTGGGGTTGTAAAGACAAACCCGAATCCTTTGATTCTTCTCTCCCTTATGAATACCATTGATGCCATCCTGACCCGCCGCAGCATACGCTCCTTCCAGCCGGATCCGATCGATCGCGAACAGATCCTCACCCTCCTTCGGGCCGCGATGCACGCGCCCTCGGCGATTGATGAGCAACCTTGGCGGTTTGTGGTCATCACGGATCGCGAAAAACTTCAGGCGATACCCACGGTGCATACGCATGCGGGACTGGTGGCCGGCGCACCGCTTGCAATCCTGGTGTGTGGCGATATGTCCCGCCTGAAGGTGGATGGTTACTGGGTTCAGGATTGCTCATGTGCAGCGCAAAACATCCTATTGGCAGCTCATGCGGCTGGTCTCGGTGCCGTCTGGGTCGGCGTCTACCCGACGACTGCCAACGTAGCCTCGCTCAGCCGGTATTTCAAGTTACCGGAAACGGTGCTACCCTTTGCCCTCATCGCCATCGGGCATCCAGCGGAGGAATGCGAACCCAAAGACACCTTTGATGCCGGTCTTGTCCATTGGGACTCATGGGAAAACGGGTCAGAACAAAGTTCCTGAGTCATTTCCCAACCCTCACAAGGGATCAGGGGGGGCGGCGCGATGCAAGCGGTGTGCAATCACAGGCGCCACCATGAGCTGGATCGGATGGTAAATCAACAGCGGGAAGATAATCATGCCCATGTTGGCTGATGCGCCGAACAGCGTCATCAGGATCGGTCCACCGGTAGCCAACGCCTTTTGGGTGCTCGAAAAAAAGATTGCCGACCGCACCGCGTGGCTCGTGGGCACCCGTTTCCTCAACCACATAACCAGCGTGATCTGAATCCCCAGCAACGCCGTGGTAAGCAAAAAGGCCTCCAGCGTGATCGGCCAGTCATACTTCGTCCAGAGCCCATCGGATACACTGTTCGAAAAAGCGGTGAAAACGATCAGGCACAACACCGAATAGTCCACCCACTTGATCGCCCGTTTGAAGCGGTCAACCCATACCCTCAGGATCGGTCGGACCAGCATTCCAAGCGCAAGCGGGATCAGGATCGTGCGCGCGAGCTTCAGGATTGCCTCCGCCACCGACAATCCGCCGGTAATCGGTTCGCTGATCATGAACGCGCACATCAACGGGATGGTGAATACCGCGAGCACATTGGAAAGGGCCGAATTCACGATCGCGATCACCGGATCTCCTCCAGCCCTTTGCGTAAACAGGATCGATGAAAAAACCGTGGTCGGCAGAAAAGACAACAGCAACAGCCCGTTCCGCATCGCCGGCTCTTGTTCGCCAGGCGCCAATGCCAGCAGCACCCATGCCAGCAGCGGAGATACCATCAGGATCCAGATCTGGATCATCACATGAATCCTCCATTGAACCAATCCCGCAATCAGTTGTTTGCGCGGCAACGTCAGTCCCAGGCTGAAAAAAACAAACCAAACACCGTATCCGGCAAAGATATCGGTTTTGAGCACCCCACCCTTTTTCCCAACTTCCAGAAAGAGGTGCGCCAATACGATGCACGAAAACAGGCAGATCAGGAATCCGTGACTCCATACAAACCGGATCATGGCATTCAATAGCCTTCGCCAATATGCCTGATCTCCAGGATGTTTCCCTTTTTCCATGCTGCGACTTTCTTTGCCAGACCCGCACCCCTTGTGCAAGCCGCAATACCGTATCACGAAACGGATCACACTCCTCCCACGCCTATGAAAATCCAAAATCGGCACACCGCCCTTCAGTTTGACTTGCCAATTCCAGGAATGCACTGAATCATCCCGCCCCATCCGGACGATCGTGTATAGGAATCCCCGCACGGATGGTTTGGGCGTTGATCGTCCATTCAGACTGTGCTTCCCATGCAGGTTCGCCCTTCTTTTTTATTATCCCACAAACAGACATGTCAGACAACAATGCCTCTCCACGCGTCGCCTTTTTCAGTGGCGAAAACATTCCGCTCGAACTGCACAAGGTGCGTATTGTTCAGAAGCTCCATCTCCGGCCCGTTGAAAGGCGTCTGGAGGCCATACGGGAAGCCGGTTTCAACACCTTCCTGCTCGAGACAAAGGACATATTCCTCGATATGCTGACCGACAGCGGAACCAACGCGATGAGCGATCAGCAGATTGGTTCCATGATGGTGGCCGACGATGCGTATGCGGGTTCCGCCAGTTTCACCCGCATGCAGAAGGCAATTAAGGATGTTTTCGGCATGAGCCTCGTGCTCCCGGTTCACCAGGGCCGCGCCGCTGAAAACGTCATTTCCAAGACCTTTGTAAAACAGGGTGATGTGGTTCCCATGAACTACCACTTCACCACCACCAAGGCCCACATCGACATTAACGGCGGGGAAATTCTCGAGATTTTCACGGATGAAGCGCTCAAAATCAAGAGCTCCAACCCGTTCAAGGGCAACATCGACACCAACAAGCTCAAGGATGTCATCCAGAAGTATGGCCCGGGCCGCATTCCCTATGTCAGAATGGAGGCATCCACCAACCTCATCGGCGGTCAGCCCTTCTCCATGGCCAACATGCGTGAGGTCAGGGAAATCACCCGTCAGCACGGCATCATGCTCGTGCTCGATGTCAGCTTGATCGGTGAGAATGCCTGGTTCATCAAGCAGCGCGAGGAAGGATATGCCAACAAGCCGATCATCGATATCCTGCACGAAATGTGTGGCCTGTCGGATATGATCTATTTCTCAAGTCGCAAAGTCAGCTCTACCCGCGGCGGGGCGATTGCGACCAACCGCATGGATCTCTTCAACAAAATTAAGGATCTCATCCCCCTTTACGAAGGGTTCCTGACCTATGGAGGAATGTCGGTGCGTGAAATTGAGGCCATGGCAGTCGGACTCTACGAAACAACGGACGACACCGTGATCGGCCAGTCCCCCTCCTTCATCCGCTACATTGTG
>JAQVLM010000212.1 GCA_028704125.1 Opitutales bacterium | reverse complement strand
CCGTTTCGGGTGCACCAGCTCTCTACCATTGCGATGCTTTCCAAGCCCTTCCATTGCTTGCGAAACGGGGCAACTCCGGGACAGAAGTCGGAGGTTACGGCGATACGGCGGCGGCATTCCCTGCCTTTGCTCTTTTCCGAGTAGTCATGGATATCCATCTCAAACTCTTCACCCACTCCTTCAAAGTCGGGATGGTTATCAAGGACAGCCTCAAAGAAGCCCCGCACCTCGTCGTGGAGCTTTTCCTGATTGCCTTTGAGCGAGATCACATACTGGCCCTTCTTGCCGATCACACTCTCAACCACGGCCTTTTGGCATCCCATCGCATCAATGCTCACAACAGCCTTCTCCAGACTCAGCATGTCCAACAACTGCGGCAATACAGTGATCTCGTTGCTCTTGTCATCGGTATCAATACAGGCCATCACCACGCCTCTTTCATGGCAGTAGGCACTCACCGTGCTGATGGGGCTTTTACCCCGTCCCGCACTCCCACGGCTGCTCTTGCCGTCTATGGCGATCAATCCCTCCACGTTGGCGTGCACATACTTCATCCACTCCGCAAAGCACGCTCCAAACTTCCTCGGATCCAGCCCCATGAACACGTTGCGGAATGTGTCCGCACTGGGCGTGCCTCGCTCAAACGGGTAGTATTTGCGGAACTCCTCAACCCATACCTCGCCCATCTCCTTCATGTCTTCAAAGCCTTCTCCTCCAACAAGAAAGCTTACCATCGCAACCAACATCACCTCCTCAAGCGGATACTGCACGTTCCAGCCCTTGCGGGGATCTTCAATATCTTTAAAATACATCTCTATGGGATTGTTCATCCCAATCCTATCTCAAATCATTCGCAAAAAGTACAGATTATTTTATTATTTTCTTTATCTTTTTGCGTCTTGTTTCCATAAATACCTACAAATCATAACTTTCGGTCGCCCTGGTAAAACATCCGGAACTGGCAATAGTAACTATTACAGGTTTTTCGAGAATAGCGCGCTTTACAGAGCAGACATGGATACTTCCAGTTTTCATTGGGGAAGCAACATGGCACGGGCCGATGCTGGAACACTCAACATGCATGCCATCGACTATGGCATAAACCCCGCGCATAGAGATTCTTACAATCAGCGGGCGCTTGAGATCCTGCACTGGTTTCATGGTGTGAATCCAATGGGAAAAATGATGTTGAGCAACATGTATGACTATGGTGCGGAGAACAGCGTCAATGAGTTTTTTCATACGTGGTTTACCGAGGATTCAGAGTGGGATAATGCATTGACAGGTAAGGGACCTGCTCCTGGCTATATTGCTGGAGGACCTAATGCCAGTTACTCAGGGTCTTACGCACCTATGGCGGGCCAACCGGTTGAAAAGGCGTTCTTTGACATCAATGATATTTGGCCGGAAAAATCATGGGAGATAACAGAAAATGGGATTTATTATCAGGCTTCATACATCAGAATGCTGGCGTATTTCGTTGAGCAGGCGCCGCCACCAGATGATGAACCGGTCCAGGGTTCAGATGTTTTGAATGCCCAGAGAGTAATCGCAGGAACTGGATCTATTGAGGCGGGTCAGGATTTGAATGTGCAGCTGCGGATTAGCACAGACGTCGATGATATTCGCGGTCTGACAATCGTGGATGAAATTCCGCAGGGATTCGTGATCCAATCAGCAACGGTGGATTTCGCAGATGGAATAGATTATTCTCCCGGCAATATCGGGGACATATATGAAGGTTCATACCCAGTCAAATGGAGGTTCGCGACTCCGACGACTTTGGACGGCAATCCAGTTCCTGCAGAAACTGAAATAGTCATCGATTATGTGCTGACTGCAAGCGAGCAGACAGGGACATACGTATTCAACAATCTAAGCGTATTTGGGTTTACGGACTTGGACGATGACTCCAAACTTGATGCGACAGAGAATACACCGTTTACGTATGATATTGGAACACCAAGTGTTACAGTAACTGAACCGGACAACCACGCGCCCGTGTTGGATACCATCGGCAATCAAGCGGCACAGGTTGGGCAACCCATTCAGATAACGATTCAGGCCACGGATGAAGATGAGGACACACTCACGTTTTCGGCCAGCGGCACCCCCTGATCCGCAATCAGAATACCCCCCATTCATCAAACGAGTATTACGAACCCAAATCCCCAAAAGCAAGGCAACCCCATGAAACCGATCCGCATACCCCGCATCCTCTGTCACTCGCTCCTGATCCTTATGGGAGGGCTACCGTCATATTCTGAAATCCTGCCCCCCGATCGTATCATTGATTGGAGCAATGCAGGGATTCCCGGCGGCATACCGGATTATCCGGTTCAGCACAGCGTTCTCGATTTCGGCGCGACACCGAACGACGGAACCGATGATCGGGCGGCTTTTCTGAACGCGATTGCGGCCACCACTGAAGGCCATGCCCTGCTTGTGCCAGCGGGCACGTATCATTTGAGTTCCGGGATAACCATTATGAAGGGGATAGCGTTGCGGGGCGAAGGGATGCATAACACGATCATCGAGTGTGGAGGTGGTGATGCGTTGATCTATCTACGGCCCTCCAGCATCAACACCTTATATTACATTGAAATTACTGGGGGGAGCGAAAAAGGGTCCAACGCGATCACGGTCAGCGATGCATCTTCATTCAGCGTCGGTGATTTTGTGCTGGTACAAAAAGTGAATGATCAACCTTGCCAACATGCAGAGATTGAAGCGATTCATGGGAATACCCTGACTTTGAACGTCGAGCTTTACATGAGTTTTTTTACTCACATGGCCAAGATCAACCTGTTGAAAGGAGTTGGTATCGAAGAATTGAACCTCAAGGCGGGGCCTGGAAATGAGATCACAAGGAAAGTTCAGGCCAGCCGTTGCGCCTACTCATGGTTGAAAGATTGCCGGATATCGGGGGCGTTTCGTGACGGGACCGATACCGGAACCCCGGAAGTCTATAATGTTCGATTGTCCGGATGTTACCGCTTCGAAGTGAGCGGCAGCATCGTGGATCACACTCAGGAAGAAGCGGACAGAGGCGGTTGCTTGGGGTATGGAATCATCGCCAACGGGTCCACGGATACCCTGATCGTTGACAATACATTGGATTTGGTTCGTCCCGGGATTATTTACGCCTCTGGTTCCGGCGGCGGCGTTATCGCTTATAATTTCGTATGGGAGACCGTCAAAGATGGAAATTACACCGGTTTTCATGATATCGAACAGCATAATCATAACGATCCATATCATTGGCTGATTGAGGGAAATTGTCATTCCCAAGTCCGAAATCAAAATTATCTAGGGGTAACAATTCTGCGTGATAAGATCGTGATGTCAGGAATCCAATTTGAATGTGACAGCACCGGGAACAACGTTATCGGAAATCAATTGGACGAGAAGAAATTCGCCTTCGACATCAACAGAAACTACATTTACGGGCAATATGAAGACACGATCATTCACGGCAACTACATGGTCAGGAACGGGGCCGGCCTGGAATGGGATCCGAATATAGCGGACCACAACATCCCCAACTCCTATTACTTGACTGGCAAGCCGGATTTCTTCGGTGATTTCGCCTGGCCGCCTTATGGTGGGGATCTGATGGAGGCGGGCGGCGGGTTTAACCCGAACCGGATCCCCGCGGAGGTGCGGTACTGGACGCGGCGGTTCCCGGAAAACGCTCCGGTGGATTTGACCGCCGAAAAAACGGACGCCACGACGGTGGAACTAAACTGGACCAGCCAGTCTTCCACGGGCGGGCAAGTCGACAAAATCGATTTTATCGTCGCCCGAAGTCTCGATGGAACAAACTTCGAACGTCTGGCCATAACGGACCAAACAACGTACACGGACGCGGACCTGACGCCGGGTCAGCACTATTGGTACTACGTCCGAGCCCGGAACAACGTGACGGTCCCCGTGGCCGGAGGCGCATACTCCTGGAGCGGTCCAGGCGGGGAGTCCGATCCCTCGAACATGCTTAAGGTGCCCAATCCGGAGAACCACGCGCCCGTGTTAGCGCCTATCGGCAATCAAGCGGCACAGGTTGGGCAACCCATTCAGATAACGATTCAGGCCACGGATGAAGATGAAGACCCACTGACCTACTCAGCCAGCGGCATACCCTGATCCGCAATCAGAAAACCTTCTGATTTTCCCGCAATCGTTTCAACACGTCCCCCAAAAAAATGAAAGTCAACCCCATGAAACCGATCCGCATACCCCGCAGCCTCTGTTATTCCCTCCTAATCCTTTTGGGAGGACTACCGTCATTTTCCGAGATCCTGCCTCCTGAACGGATGTCCGATTGGAGCAATGTCGGGGTTCAGGGCGGGATCCCAGATTATCCGGTAGGGGTCAATGTGAAGGACGCCCCATACAACGCCGCCGGCGACGGGACGACCAACGACACGGCCGCCATTTTGGCTGCCATTGCGGCCTGTCCCGACGGACATGCCGTGTATCTACCAGCCGGGACCTACTTGACGACGGGAACCCTGTTGATCACAAAGCCGATCGTTCTTCGCGGGGCCGGACCGGAACAAACCCATGTTCTGCATAATCATTTTTCTCTGGGAATCCGTTTAGACGCCGGCGCTAATCGAGCTGGGATCGAGGACCTTCATCTGGAGACGGTTTATCCATATACCAACGGGTCAGGGACCAAAGTCCTCCTGATGGGTGTTACGAATTCCTGGGTGAAAAACATCGAAACCAGCGGATACGCGTATTTTGCCGTTCACTTGGAATCGACGACCCATTGCGAGGTCCGTGACAGCTATGTCTATTCAACGTATGAATATGTCGATTGGGAAACTGAAGGCGGAGACATGGGTGACGCATACGGGATCGTCATCCGAGGAGACACGTTCAGCAGTTATAACCTGGTGGAAAACAATGTGTTGGATTGGCACCGTCACTCCATGATCATGTTGGTGAATTGCGATACCAACGTGTACGGCTACAACTTCTCCTGGACGAATTGGAGCGGCAAGCAGTCGGAAACCCAGTGTTTCAAACTGCACCATCCCGACTATGACGATGACACCCATTCGCGGGTGATCCGGTACACCTTGTCCGAGGGGAATATCTTTGAAACGTGCGACAGCCAGAATTGGCATTACTTCAACACGCATTTGAGGAACCGCGTGATGCTGGGTCTCGGGGTGAATGTGAGAAACAGCGCAGTGGGCAATGAACTGACGAAAAAGAAGTTCACATGGGCGAATGACAACATACTCAATCAAACGTGGCAGGAAGGCGTCTTCATCCACGGCAATTACATCACCGACAGGTCCGAGATGCAGTGGGATCCCACCGTCGACGACCACACCATCCCCAACTCCTACTACCTGGATTCCAAACCCGCGTTTTTCGGCGACCTCGATTGGCCTTGCTATGGCGGCGATCTGATGCCGGGGAACAATCGACGCAGTCCCGCAGAAGTCCGTTTCTGGAGTATGCAGTTCCCGGAAGTAGCACCAACAGATCTTGACGCCTCAGTTGACGGCGGAGATGTAACGTTAGCATGGACTAACAATTCTACCAATGAAGTGAGTTTTATTGTTTGTCGTAGCACTGACAACGAGAACTTTGAGCGAATCGCTATTGTGGCAGAGACGACCTACACCGACACTGTTTCAGGTGACGGTGACTATTTCTACTACGTCCGTGCCATGAACCATCTTGGGGGCGTCAATGGTGACGAGTATGGCGGAGAATCCGATCCCTCGAACGTGCTGATGGTTGTTGTCGAGGATCCCAATCCGGAGAACCACGCGCCCGTGTTAGCGCCTATCGGGAATCAATCGGCACAGGTTGGGCAACCCATCGAGATCACGATTGAGGCCACGGATGAGGATGAGAACCCACTCACCTACTCAGCCACCGGCGCACCTTAAATAGCTTCGATTATTCGCCAATTGCAACAGCGGCGTCATGTGGATCATGGGCGTCCCTGTGCATGCTGCCTTTGTTTACCCATTTTTCCCTGCTGACTTGAGATAGCGGTCAAGTATGAAGTGGCCCCGGAAAACTGGACAGGAGGGCAAGCTATGAACAGACTACCAAAAAGGAGAAAAAAGCATGTCCAAGAAACGCCGCTCATTCAGTGCCGAGTTCAAAGCCAAGGTTGCCCTGGAGG
>JAQVLM010000211.1 GCA_028704125.1 Opitutales bacterium | reverse complement strand
TAGCGGGAGCATCCCTGCTCGCAGGCGTTTTGCCGCGGGCCAGTATGTAAGAAAAGCAGCCACGAAAACAAAAGGATTCATTCAGCCACACAGATCACAAAACCCACAAAGAAAACGGGTATCTTATCCCCTCTGTGCGCTCTGTGGCCAATAAAAACCCATTCTCCAACCCAACGTCCCATTCTCCCACGCCCGGAATCCCCCTCACCGGGTAGGGCGAATGGTCCTCAATGACCCGCCCCCCCTTTTCGTGCCTTCCGTGTGTTTCGTGGTTAAAACATCTTCTTCCCCAATCCAAGCCCTCGGCTCGGAACGCTCACGCGTCCCGCTACGGAAGACCCCCACTTCATCCTTCATAATTCATCCTTCTCACTTCCCCATCCCTCTGTGCTCTTCGTGCGCTCTATGGTAAGAAATCTTTCTCACATCGCTCTTAAAGCTCGCTGGGAGAGAACTGTTCTCAGAGAGGTGAGGTAACTGGCTATCGAATTGATACATCTCGATCATTCCGCGTTCATTTACATGCATTCATTAACCTGCTACTCCCTCTTGCGAAAGCCCGTCCACTTGCGACACCCATGCAGCAGGAACGCACCTACGGGGATGCGGCCCTCACCGAGCTTGTCAACATCCGCGCCGCGGCAGGAGATCCACTTCACATAGTCTTCGACTGCGGAACCGGGCAGCCTGGGCGAAATTCACCCCTTCCCGACAGTGTATCAAGGTAAACAGGAGTATGCTCGTTTTACAGAAATAATGCCTTCTTTATTATTGTTAATTCCCGTTCGAATAAATAATATTGGCCTTATTCACGCGAAACCTGCTTAATCGGAATGACTCCAAACTCATTTACTGCGAATAGCCCTGGCAGCTGTCGTAGAACCCTCGAAGGCTACTACGCCTTTACTCCAGCCCCGCTGCCTCCACAGTTGCCACTTGATTGGGACTTGATCCGACTGATATCCGAAGCTGACCAAGCTGTGGGCGAGCTCTCAGGAGCAGGTCAACTCTTGCCAAATCCACATTTACTGATTCGCCCCTATCTCCGTCGGGAAGCAATTTTGAGTTCTCGTATTGAAGATACCCATGCGGACATGGGGCAACTGGCTCTGTTTGAAGAACAGGATCATGAAGAGGGGGATCCTATCACCGATGTTCGCGAGGTTGCCAACTATGTTCGTGCACTCGAACACGGGCTCAGTCGATTGTCAGATCTCCCAATTTCCACTCGCTTGATCAAGGAACTTCATGAAATTCTGCTGAGGAATGTTCGCGGAGGTGAAAGCACCAAAACGCCTGGCGAATTCCGGCGTAGTCAGAACTGGATCGGACCCAAAGGCTGCACATTGTCCGAGGCAACCTTCGTTCCACCTACCCACCATGAATTGGGACAGTGCCTTGGAGAACTCGAAAAGTTCATCCACGGAGACCATCCCGAGCCAAGTCTCGTCAAAGCGGCATTCATCCATTATCAATTCGAAGCCATACACCCGTTTCTGGATGGGAATGGCCGTATCGGCCGTCTATTGATCACGCTCTATCTGTGTCAGCAAAGGTGTCTTTCCCAGCCTTTGCTTTACCTTTCTGGTTTCTTTGACGAAACCCGCGACGAATACTACCGTCTCCTACTCGCGGTGAGCCAGAAGGGTGCCTGGCGGGAATGGGTCGAATACTTCCTTCGAGGTGTCCGTTTACAGGCAACCAGGGCCAGGTTGGATACGCAAAAGATCCAGGAGCGCTACGAATACTATCAGGCATTACTCAAACAAGGAAAAAGAGTTCCGCAGGAATCCGCTCGTATTCTCGACCACCTGTTCGCAAATCCTTATCTCTCCATCGCCCGCCATGCAAAGCGGGTGAATGTGACCTATCCCGTGGTACAGCGAGCTGTCGACTTCTGGGAGGAACATCAGTTGCTCGTAGAAGCTACCGGACAGCGTCGAAACCGCATCTTTGTGGCTCCCGACATTCTCCGTATCATGGCATCGCCTTCCCTTCCGATTCATGCGAACGAACCACCGCCAACTCATGCTGAGGAATCCTGAATCATTGCACCGACCCGTTTTCCTGATCACGGTTAAGGCGTTTATTTCACGGTCGAAGTCGGACTCAAAAAGCCGATCCTGGACGATGCGGTATTTCTCTAATTCGGACGCGGCGCAGGCTCTGGCAATCCCGGGGCTGTTGTGGCCGGTTTCGTAGCACTTGCCATCGCCAACAGTTATTCGAAATCTTCGAATCACTGATTCCGTGCAATCCCAAGCCCTCGGGCTTCCTCCAATCGCCATCGCTCACTCCACTCGTTTCAAGGACGCCTTCCAACGGACGACGGGCCACACACCGGGCCGTTCTTCTCCAACCTTCGTGTTCTTTGTATGCTTGTGGTTAAGAAAATCTTCGTCCCCAACCCAGGCTCCCAATTCCATCTTCCCTCTGTGGCAAAAACTCCTTCCATCATCGCTCCCCTTGCCCGCTGGAAGCCCTTCGGGCCACACACGTTTCCCTTCGCGGCCAATCACCCCTCATCCTCACTTCGCCAGACGCTCCAGGCGCCATCGCAGACTATCCGCCGCCGGAAAGAACTTCGCATCATGAGGCGGGAGCAACTCCTGACCATCCAACCCCAATAACGCCGCCTCGCCGGTGGAACGCTGCTGTTTGAGCAGAGGGGACACATGCCAGCGCCCATCATCCCCAGGCGCGATCAGGTTGCGATCCATCGCCCAGTGATGATTCTTGCAAAGCGCGATCCCGTTCGACGGATGATCATTGTGGGACTCGGAAAACGGAATCAGGTGGGCTGCATCCACGAAAGTCAGGCCATCCGGAGGCAGACGGATCCGCATCCCGCAGGCAACGCACTGATAATCGTAAATATCCACCACCACTTTCCGGAACGCACTATCCCGCTGGACCCGGTATTCGACAGGCTCTTCAGCCACCTTCGGAGCCACCCGATACTGCATGACCGCCCGGAGTGCATCCCGTTGTTTCGGGAAGAAACGTGACAAGACCGATTCACGGATACACTCGCGGTTGAACTCGCTTTCAAGCACAGGCTGATAGCGTTCATCAAACGAACCGACCGCCTGCACCTCCAGCAATTGATTCACTCCCAGCGGAGCCATCAATGAGCCTTGAGCGGTCCGGACGCTCCACAACCCGTCGCTCTGCAGGTAATAAAACGGATTCTCGATCGTCGGCTTGTCATTCCCCTGCCTCACCACGGCGAAAAAACGCCCAAACGCCTCCCGCAAATCATCCCCGAAAGGAACATTCCCCGGGGAAGCCAATCCCTTATCGATCAACTCCAGCGCAGCTAGCAACAACACCGGCTTGTGCGGTTTCTCATGCCCGCTCGAACGGTCCCGGTTGAGCCCGTAGATTACCTCGAGGAGGGAGTCAATCATGGTAGAAATCTTCGATTCATCGAAAGGACACTGTCAGTCTCTTTCAAAAACCATGATATCATCCCAATCACAACCAAGAGCTTTATAAAGCCTGTATGCGGTGGTAATCAGGATGTTAGTTTGTCCTGCTTCAATCTTCTGAAGAGTCCGGATATTGAGATCAGCCAATTCGGCCAATTTCTCTTGGGTGATTCCTCGTTCAGAACGAAGCTTCTTCAGATTGCTGCCAAAAATGCGGAGTTCAGGGCTGACCATGCTTGCGGCATGATATGCCGTATTCTGACTTGCAACAACGGCACAACATGCCGTATATTATCTTTTTCTACAGGTTTCACCATGAACAGCACCAGACTCTATTTCAATCGCTCCAAAATTCAAAAAATCCTCGCCGCAGTCGAATCAGGAACGGGGCACCGGAATCCATTCGCCACTGCTCTTGATGGAAAGGAACGCATGCGTGAGCCCGGAATTCTGTTGGTTGGGGATCGTGGCATCTACATCATTGGAAACCAAAAGGTGAGCATGAGTCCTGAAAAGTCAGGACTGATTGCCTACGCCTCAGGTTGCGATCCCCGGAAGAATCCGGATTGGAGCTACCAGAAAGACCTCATTTGGGGCGGGGATGATGGCGCAGAGTTCCTTTCCTTGGATGAAGCGAGGGACTTTCTTTTGTCTGGAAAGCATCCGTTTGTCGAAGTCACACCCACAACCCTCTCTTGGGGGAGTTGAGGAGATCATTGCGCCCCAACAGATCACACTCACGAAAGGAACCTATTAGCGTATCCCATCCACGCAAATAACTCGCGATAGCGGCTGTCCTCGCCAATGCTACCCCCAATGGACATCGTTTCAGAGGAACAGCGATCCTACAACATGTCACGGATCAGGGGAAAGAACACCAAACCCGAACTGGCCGTCCGATCCTTGCTTCACTCACTGGGGTATCGTTTCACCGTGAACGGTCCAAAAAACAAAAAGCTTCCAGGCAAGCCGGATATTGTGCTCCCGAAATACAAGACCGTGATCTTTGTGCACGGCTGCTTCTGGCACGGTCATCAAGGATGCAAGGACTTCAGAATTCCCAAAACCCGAACCGAATGGTGGCGTGCGAAGATTGAGGGAAATGTGGCGCGGGACAAAGACCGGATCATTCAACTGGAAAAGATGGGCTGGCGCGTGATGGTGATTTGGGAGTGTGAGTTGAAGAATCCGGAAAAACGTTTGTGGGTAGAGCGTGAGCTTCTCAAGTCTCTTTAATAATTGGGTTGCATGCGGCTAGGTCAGCCATGCTACTGACAAATACTTCACCGGGCTTTTTCCTACCAACCCAGTGACGTTTCGGGATGGATGCTCGATAAAGTCTCCAAGTTTAATGCGATAATAGTAGGCAGCTTCCGTAGACTGCAGCGGTCGTTCCAGCTCGTTGGCCCGAGTCTCGGCAATAACAATTCCCCTCAACAACCCGGGCAATCCATGGTTCAGTTACACCTCCCCGGTATATTCCCAGAAAATCCGCACGCATTGGATAAAAGCCAAGCTGAGTCGCCCGTCCTGGTGATTTGTCTCTTCCACAGAAGGACTGCTAGCGTTTTAGTATAGAATTTACCGTCTTTGCAATCTGGTAGGCCAGGTAGGGCGGAACTGCGTTACCCACTTGTCTAAATTGCTCTGTTCGTGGGCCGCAAAACAGATAGTCATCTGGAAAGGTTTGTAAACGAGCGGCCTCCCTCACAGTCAGGCTTCTGCATTGCGAGGGGTCGGGATGAATAAAGTAGTGCCCATCTTTGTGTATGTGAGACGTGATTGTTGTGGACGGCCTGTTTTTACACTGTGCCCGAAAACGGTCGTCAAAAATGGCTTCTCCTGTATCCTTGTTCACATTCTTGTGAGCTGGGAGTAAGCTGGGAGGAAAGCTTCTGAGTTTTGGTGAGATTTCATAGGCAGCCGCAAATGCGCTGCTAAACAGATATCGATGCAAGTCGGATGGCATGTGGCCGCGTGATTCATGGTTAAGTGCCACCGGCATCTCTGCAGTTCCAAACCAAGCAGACAACTTGGGAAGCTCGACCGCTTCTTGTTTCGCAACAGCGATGCCACCTGGAGTAAGCTGCTTATCCATGCGACAGAGTGTACTACGTATTATTTCGTAGACTCTCGGATGCTCCCTATGTGTCCAGTGCCCAGCTTCAGACCTGCAAAATTGTTTGATGTAGTTCAGCCAGCCGATTTCTTTACCCTTCGAAAGAGTGCTGTTCAACTCTGGTAGGTCTTTCAGCACATCCCAAGCGCAAATAGTATTAGGTGACCTTTCCATGTGAACCATGGTCAAGCCTAGGTCTTTTCTGATTCCTACGATAAAAAGGCGATGTCTAGCCTGTGGGATTTCCTGGCATTCCGCTTTCACGATGTAGTCTTGATTTGTAGTTTCGCTGAGCAGATCTTTGGCCTGAGGTTTCCACAGTGGGAAAAGTTCATATTCAAGTTCTTCGGAGACCAAGCGGCACGGCTTTGCACTTATTGCCCTACGAGGCAGATGAAGGTCTTTGTTGATCTGCTCCAGAATACGTGCCCCATTATGCTTTGAGGACAAGAGCCCCTTCACATTCTCCATCACGAAAATCGAAGGTGCGTGGACGGCTACAATCCTAAGATACTCTTTATATAGCTGGTGACGGTGATCCTCTGAAAAATCATGACCACGTTTCTTTCGATAGTCTTCGGCGTTCTGCATCCTAGAGCGGCCGACAAGCGAGTATGCTTGGCAGGGCGGCCCCCCTATAAGGATCCATT
>JAQVLM010000210.1 GCA_028704125.1 Opitutales bacterium | reverse complement strand
GAGCAGTGCATCTAACTGGTATCGTGATCCTTCGGTGCCATCCTGAGTGGGGCGTGAAAAACCCATCTGATGAGTGCTTGGTGATAGATTTGTGAAGCGCGGGTGAATGCAGGGTAATACTCTGTAAATGGCTCTGATTCTGCTTCGAAGAGAGCCGTTCGTGTCGATTATTATTGGTATGAAGCCTTTCCTTCACAAAGTCTATCGGTTGATGGCGGAAGAGAGGATGACCTATCAGGAAGCGTGTCGTGAGATGGGTCGGCGGAGTGCCGTCAAACGCAAGGCGATCAGACATGCCAAAGCCATGCGTTCCTTTCCTGCTCCAATGGACCGTCAGTATCCCGGTTGAGTCTGTTTGCGCCATTTTCTTTTTTATAAGAGCGGCCGGACGCTAGCTTCTCTGCGAGAGAAGGGGTTGAACCTATTCAGTGCAATCCCATCAGGGGACGTAGATCATTTTGCGGGTCATGCCTCCGTCTACCACGAATGACTGCCCGGTGATGAAGCCCGATTGGGGGCCGGCTAGAAAGGCGATCAATCCGGTGATGTCTTCGGCTTCGCCGACGCGCCCGACCGGATGCTGTTCGCGGTCGGCATCGCTGTGCTGAATGGGTCGGCAGGCAGAAGCCTTCTGGAGGTTTCCGGTTTCGATCCATCCGGGGCAAATGGCGTTGACCCGGATGTCGGGTCCCAAACTGATGGCGAGCGCATGGGTGAGGGAGACGAGTGCGCCTTTGGCGGCGGCATAGGCTTCGCTGTGGGGCTCAGACTGGAGGGCACGGGTGGATGCGATGTTGACGATGCTGCCATTGCGTTCCCGCAGCATCGGAACGGCGGATCGGGTGCAGAGGAAAGCACTGGTAAGGTGGCTGTCGATCCAACGGTTCCAGGATTCGAGTGACAGGTTCTCGATGGGGCCGGAATGGGCATTGGCGATGCCTGCATTGTTCACCAACAGATTGGCTCCAGAAGGCTGATCCGTAGCGCATTGCCATTGCCGGATCTGGTCAAAGGCATGGAGCACGGAATCCTCGACCCCGGTGTTTCCGATGATCGCGAGAAGATGATCATTCCCGCAGGAATGTGCGAATTCCTCCGTTGCTTCGGCATCCCGGTCAATGATAGCCACCCTCCAGTTCATTTGCAATAAGTGGAGGGCGGTAGCCTTTCCGATACCCTGTGCTCCTCCGGTGATGATGGCCAGTGGTTTCATACGCGAAGCAAGCCTGCGTGAATTGGAAGCGGTTGTCCAGCTCTGGAGTGATCCGGTCGCCGGAATGCGATCGGTTCACCCCATGGAGAGAATCAGCTTATTGGTTGGCGGCGAGGTCGGCCACCGCATGGGCAAGGAAGATGTATGGAGCACCCATCGTGATCACATACTCGTTTTGTCCCCAGAAGAAGGGCCAATCTGATTTGCTTTCCGGGAAATCCGGCTTCAGAACCAGAACGCCCGGGATAATTCCTCCCGCGATAAAGGAGAAGTCCGCACGGTTGTTGCCATAGGCTTTGTCCCTTGAATGTGCACCGACCGCAGAAACAAACGATTCATTGGATCCCGGATGACATCCGAGCAGGTAATCGAGTCCTTTGAAGGTGGCTTCCGGGCCAACGATGTCCGGAAAGGCCCGATGGAGCAGGTAGTTGGACACGGCGAAGTTCATGATCATCCCGTTTCCAGCCCATCCGCCCCGGGTGATGGGAACTCCGAATGGGTTTTCCCCGGCGAAGGCGCGCCCTTCCTCCATGAAACGGATGGTCCGTTGTTTGATTGTTTCGCGATAGGCTTCATCCATGTGGGGAATAGCCCTTACCAAAACCGCCGCGTTGAAGGGGAAGCGTTCTCCCATGGAGTCGGTGGACCCGCGGATGGCATCGGCGTATTGACTGTCGCCAGTGGTCAGGAGGAGTTCGAGAGCGGCCTCGAGGCGTTCGTCCTCAACAAAGCCTCCGGTCGTGTTGCCGTGGAAGAAACGGTTCGGTTCGCGATTCTTTTCGAATTCCCATACCTTAAGTGAGGTTTGGAGGCATTCTTCGGCAAGTTCATCCCGGTATCCTTTGAGGCTGCGGCTGGCGGCGGCCAGAGCTGCGGCTGAGCCGTAGTTGAGAGCGGAAGTATTTGTGGAGAATGCCCAACGGTCATCGGGTAGCCCGCTCTTGCCGTCTTTCTCTTCGTCGAGTCCGAGCGAGGCATCGTAGATCAAGCCATCCGTCTTGGTCGATCCGTCACCGAGATGGGTGTATTGCTTGAGGTCCGGCTCGACTATTCCCGGAATCGCATGACCGACTGCGCGGTGTTGGGCGAGCAGGCCCAAGGTTCCATGCTCGATTTGCTGCAGCATATCTGGAACGCCGTCCGGTTGGTGCAGCCAGACGCGTTTGCGCTCCTGACTGACGGTGGTCTCGTCCCGCATCGGGCGGAAGGTTTCCCATATCATCACCAGATTCTGGACCGTGGCATATTGGGATTGGGTGCGGATGTCAAAGTCTCCCGCGTCATACCAGCCTCCAATGTTCAGGCCGGGAATATGTTCGCCCGGTTTGAAGCGTGTGTCGGTTGTTGATCCCATGCGGAAGAGGTCGAAGTGCTCATGGTCAACCGGGGCCTGACGGGCATCGTCCATATGGGATAGACCATGCCAGATCCGATAGCCTTCACGCACTCTCATGTGGTCCATCTGAACTGGGAAATACACATCCAGCGTGGGGTGCCAGATTTCATCATACACGCGCTCGTCGATGCGGAAGGCATGTGTCGTTTTCCCATCGGCTTCGATGGCGTAGAGTCCATTTTCGCGGACGGACGAAAAGTCGAAGGTGAAATACGAATAGCGAAGCCACTTGCCCCAGAATTCGGGTTTTCCGGAGAGCACTGGTTTCCATGCGCCATCGGTGTCGAGTTTGAGCAGGCTTGCCTTTTCGGGATCGGGTGAACGCGGGTCCCGCTCGAGAACCGCGGTTTTCGCGGCCTTCGGGTGGTATCCGACTTGCGAATGGGCAATGACGGTTGGGCGGGTCCAGCCTTCCATCACATTGGCTTCGACAGTCCATTCGATCACGGTGCCGGTTTTGGACGCGGGAATGAGGGAGCGGAGAACGAACCAGCCGTTCTGTGCCTGATTGCGCCCGTCGAGTAGCATCAACTCCGAGCCGTGTCCATCCACTGAGATGCGGCGTTCCGGATCCTCGGGGGCGAGCACGATGCGCTTTCCGGATGCCAGCGGCATTGGGATGGCAGAACCATCCTCGCTGCGGGCGGATGGTCCTCTCGGGTGGAGCGGGAAGTGCCCGCCTTGATCGTCCATGAGAAAGCTTTTGCTGAAATAGCGGGCTGGCAGGAATTCAAGGTTGAACCCGGCTTTGCCAACCAGTGCTTCCGGCAGCGGCTGATCCAGCACCAGGGCTATTCGCAAGGCGTTGCCGTCAACGCTGGTCCGGATCGTGTAGTTGAATTGGTGCTGAGGATACCCAAGGTCGACCTCGATCGCTCCCTGATCCTTCAGAGCCCGCTTTTCCCGGATGGCCGGAGTGGGATCCCACTGCATCGGCGTCGGGCTGAGCCGGACATCTCCGTTAGTGGCCACTCGTACATCGTGATGGATGATTTCGATGGCGGCGATTTTCGCGTCACTGAAGGTGCCGTCGTACCAATTGTTGAATACCAGATAGTCGAGACCTGCGGTTGAGAAGGTTTCGTTTTCAGTGAGCGTTACCTGGGCTTGTGTCATGACGGGTAAGGATGACAGGGTTAGAATGCCTGCAAGGAAAAGGGATCGCATTTTCGGGGAATTCCTGCGTCCTGCCTCGCCGGCGAATGGATGATTTGAAGGGGGATGAATCGGTCTGTTGGTGTGGTTTCTCATATTAGAACAAAGGCGTAAGAATAAGCTGTGTTTCAATTTGAAGTGTTTAATTTTCGGGTCAGCGGGAGCGGTATGGTCGCTGGAGTTTGCCCGGGGGTTACTGACTTGGAACGACAAAATGGCTGAGGACTTGAGCTGAATCAAGTCGCAACGGACGATTATGATGTCCGAATGTCAATCGTGACAACCCCCGGCGGAGTCTGGCGCTGCATGCAATTCGCATGGCTGAGCATGCAACAATGTGCTTGCAATTGGCGGTGCCCAAGCCGGCGTGAGTGGCGGCTACAAGGCTTTCGCCCCAGGGATCTTCGCCATGGCTTTGTCGTTGGTCAGCGTGATGAGCCCTTTTTGCTGATAGTCCTGAACGATCAATCGATCCACCAGTCCTGCTCCCGTATTGTTTTTCAGTATTTCAAGGATGGACGATCCGTTGAGCGGAGAGATGACGCCTTCCGATAGAAGAGCCCGAATCCCTTGTTTTGCGTCTGATTTTGATATCCCGTAGTGGAACTGGAGCGTGATGTAGGCTTCTCCAATAACTTGATTGGACACCACTAACTCTGCGCCCGGATTGAATTCGAGTAGTTTTTGGATAGCGGAGACAGTGGCATCGAAATCTGCCTGCGGATGTCCGGTGAGCAGACGGACAAAAACCGAAGTATCAATGCCGTAGACTTGGGTCGTTCGAGCTGGCATGGCGGATTGTCTCGAAGTCGGGTGCGGGCGTGTCGCGATTGATCTTGTCTCGTAGAGGGGCGAGTTTTTCGGGATCGAAGCGATGGGGGCGAATCAATATCCCATCCGGTGTGGCTGAAAGATGAAGAACGTCTCCTTTCTTTAAGCTCAGCTTGTCGGTCACTTCCCGGGGAAAAGTAACCTGTCGCTTACTCGTCATTTTTACAATCATTGACTTACGTATATGCAGATATTGTAAGATGTCAATTCCTCGGTTGATCTCGCGTGCATCCGCCAGGTTTAGTGAGCTTTAACGATTAGTCCCTCGCATTTGGACCCAGAGAGCTATCATCCGGTGTCAACGTCGGAAAGGGCGTTGACGGAATCCCGCGGATCGCACAGGATGCAATGGTTCCTTACAACCATGAATTACGCTTACATTTCCGGAGGGCGGCTGTATGTGTCCCGCAATGGGGCGAAGCCGGTCGAAATCGAGAGTGCCTTTGCCGCCCAAGTGGTCGCGCGGCATCAGCAGGCCATGGAACGGCGGCAGTGGAAGGCCGGCTCGGGGGATAGCATGATGACCCGGGGATACGATCTCTGGGGAAATGGATCCCGTGGCGGAAGTGGCGATGATTCTTTGTTGGTCCGCATGCTTTCGGTGACCGGTTCGCCAAGGCCGGAGTTGATCTACTATTCGTTGGCAACGGATGCGGTCGGGGGCTTGTTTTGTCAGAATCTCGACACCGGGGAGGAGCGGCGGGTCTTTCATAAGGAACGGTATCATCTGAATGATTTGGCGCATCACCCGACGCGGAGTGAGATCCTCGCGGTCAAGCGGGATGCGGATGGCAGCAGTATTGTGATCACGGCCTGCGAGCGTTTCGATGTGCACACGGTAACCGAGGGAGATTCGCTGGATTTGAGCCCGTCGTGGATTCCGGGTGAAGAGGACAGCTTTGTGTATCAGAGCGCCGGGGTAGGGCGCAACCAAAGTGGAAACGCGATCGGACTGGGTCCTTGCAGCATCATCCGGGTGGATATGAAAAGCGGACGTTCGACCGTCTTGCTGGAGGATGAGCAGTATGACTACCTTTGTCCACGGATGGACAGGGAAGGAAACCTCTATTGCATCCGGAGGAAGTATGACCGGGGCGGGCGGGCTTTGACCGTTGGGGAGACCATCAAGGAATTTGTTCTGGTTCCTGTGCGTCTGGTGAAGGCCTTGTTCGGTTTCTTGAATATGATGAGTCAGATTTTTGGCAAGGAATCGCTCCTCAAAACCGGGGTCGGTGGCAAGAAGGAGATCGATCGACAGGAAGTATTCCTGAAGGGCCGCTTGATTGATTTGAAGAAGCGCGAAAACGCGAAAGAGGAGCATGGCATCGCTCCTTCTGACTGGACTTTGATCAAGGTGGATCCCAGCGGGGCCGTTTCTGAAGTGCGTGGTAATGTTTGCGACTTTGACTGGAATCCGCAATCCGGCCTGATCCTCACGAATGGTTTGGCCGTTTCGGGTGAGGAAAACTCTGGATGGAGCTCCGTTTTCAAAGGAAAGGACATCATCGAATATGTCAGGTGTATTTGAACCCAACCGGAGGACGTCCTCGTCTATGGAGTTGACGCAATGGCATGTCCTGAGCTCCGGAGGGGGAGGCAGTAATCC
>JAQVLM010000209.1 GCA_028704125.1 Opitutales bacterium | reverse complement strand
CTCTGTAGAGGTAGAAAGTGGCACAATCGCCAATAGCCGATAGACTATAGCCGAGGAGATTCGTTTCCCTGCGGGGGATGGATGCCAGAAGTGGGGATTGCAAGGGTGACTCCAAGGGAGCGTAGGCACCTACGTGACTGCCGGAGGCATCTCGCAGCAAACCCGCTTGTGGCGCCAAGGGTTCCGGGGCTCTCCCACCCTCTCCCACTCCGCCAACTGCCCCGGAAACCGTTCCCGCCAGGGAAACTCCGAAGGCATCGTAACTGAAGGTATCGGTGATGTTGCCTTCCAGATCGGTCAAAGCGCGGACGCTTCCGCCTCACATCGAGCTCCTCGACGATCTGCGAAAGCCTACGAATTCATTAGCCACACAGATCACAAAACCCACAAAGGATATGTATTTGGAACTGAGAACCGCTTCCTCTGTGTTCTATGTGCCCTTGGCAAAAACTCTTCAATCCCTCTTTCTTAGCGGCTTTGCGGCTTTGTGAGAGAACCTCTTCTTCCCCCATCTACCTGACGGAACAAGCCGACACACCCCTGTCATTTTGAGGGAGTGGGATTCGGATCAGAAACGCGATTTCCAAGCGGTGAGAACAAAGGAGTGGACTGAAGTCCATGACTGCCGGTTGAATCCCGAAGGAAACGCGTTTGTGGCCGAAAGCTTGTTCCGGCAATCCCGGATCACCCTTCGTCCAATCCCGCCGGAATAGACGATCACACCCCTCAAAAAATACATCTTTTTCAAAGAACAATGCTTCCATTTTGCAGCAATCTCAGCCAACCGCAAGCCCCGAATCTGCAAAATGAACTACGATCCCAAATCGGGCGAATGTACGATGTCAATTAAAATGGTAACACTACTCGTCATAACGCATGACAACAAACCATACTCCATTTCCCAGAAAACAGACTTTTGCATAATCATCGGTATTCAAAACACTTCCGTCCGTTTTCGCTACAACATACCCGTAATACTGTTTAAACCAACTTCCAATAAGTATTCGCACGAATGATACATATCCAGATCTTTCGAAATACACTGTTACAAATGGAACAACATCGGAACCAGATGCCCAATTAAACACTTCAAGGGTCGTCTTTTGTCGAATATGATGGTAAGACAAACCGGACCCCGATTCAGCATGATAGAATACCTCATCTTCCGATTGAACGGGACTATCTTTCAAACTAAAAACCGGACTCACCATCGCAGAAATGCTCAGAGATTTCTCTACGTAGTATTTCCGCGTTTTTGCTCCCAATATCATAATGTCAAATCTAAACACAAAAACCACAAGAGCAATTCCGACAAGAATTCCAAATACTCCAAACGTCTTCCTCTTAAACAGCACATAAGCGCTCCAAGTGGACAACACACTTACAATTATCGAAATATCACCAATAAAATAATGCGATGGCAATGCTGTTAAGCAGAATATAGCAATGAACACTACTATTAACGCAGTGACTATCACCGATACATGAACAATTGTTGAAAATCTCATAATATTCATAAAAAACACCGAAACTATGGAAAAACAGGAATCCACCGGTATTGCCAAGATCTATTGTTTGGAAACTTTCCACAACTCTTCGTGCATGAAGCGTATTTTGGCAATGTGTAACTTGCCTTAACCCCACTATCTGGCCAACCCTGTAGCCCTAAATCAACGTAATGAAGAATGTCAGCGCCCCACTTGAAGTAGAATTTACCCAAAACAGCACCCATGTGAGCCTGCCAGTCTCGCAAGTTGCATAAATCGCTGATGGTTCCCCACATGATATAGTTAACACGAGAAACGCCTCCACAACTCTGATCAACCTGCACAGTACCTTTACATCTACCTTTTGCACATCCCTGAATTCGCGTACTAGTATCGCTCCCATAAGGATTCAACTCCAACACATCCCAAGCATTTAGGGCGTGACGAATCGAGCGCGTTGCAGCAGTGCACTGAACGAATTTTTTGTATGCCGATAGAAGATAGAACTCTTGACGTATTCTCCGAATGACCGCAGCCAATTGCTCCGTAACATCCGGACCGCATTTTGAGCAACCTGATCCCATTCTGCCCATATCGACAAGCGATTGAAACAGACTCACTCCAACCATAGCCTCCGCGAGGAACATCCGGCCGCTCGGATCCCAGCCACTCACCGGGTTGGCATGGGCATAGAGGTATTTGTGCAGGGAGAGGGGTTCGCCGGTGCGGCCTTCGTATTCATCCAACGTATGGAAGCGACCGATGTTGGCATCGTAGAAGCGGGCGCGGAGGTAGTATTGGGCGAGATCGGGGTCGAATCGCTCACCGCGATAGAGGTAAGAAGTGGGAAGGAAGAGGGAAGAAGGATGAAGGAGATTGCCGTAGGCATCGTAACTGAAGGTATCGGTGACGTTGCCCTCCAGGTCGGTGAGGGCGCGGACGCTACCACCTCCGTCGTAAACAAACAACCGATCAACCCACTCCGAAGCGCCACTCACTTCATCCACCACCAGCTTGCTCTGGCTGATGAGGTCATGGCCGTAGTGGTAGGTGGCGACGACTGCGCCGTTGGCATCGAGTTCCTCGACGATCTGCGAATACCCCGTGAGGTTGTGGTGATCCACCACGAAGTAGCGGATGGTCTCCTCTCCGGTGGTGGTATCGGTGACACGCTTCCACTTGAGGGAGCCGTCGCCGTCGTAGCGCAGGTCAATCATCTTCTGAAGGACTGTGCCCGAGGCATCGTAGATGCGGCGCTGGCTGAGCCGGTTCTTGAAGTCGTAGGCATCGCGTGCGACCGATCCGGACGTGAGGTCGGAGCGGAGGGTGTTGCCATTGGCATCGTATTGGTGGCTGTTGAGCCAGTCGTTCGCGGAATAACTCAGGCTCTGCGGGGTGATGCCCGCGACCCAACTGGTGCGCCCGAGGCGGTTGCCCACATCGTCGAGGGTGTAAGCGACGGTGCCGGTCTCTTCGGAGCCACCAAGCACTTCTGAGGTTAACCGGTGCAGGTCGTCATATGAATACTGGACCGTGCGGGAGATGGCGGAGCCGGTGGCTGAGCGGATCTGCTCGACGAGGCGGGTGGTATTGCCCACGCGGTCGCGGGTGTAGCCGAAGGTGGCGAGGGTGCCGGTGGCACCATGGGTGACATGGAGGTCGGCGAGGCGGTTGCGTCCGTCGTAGGTGTAGGTGGCGGTGACGCCGCTGTTGTGGGTGACCGTGGCGAGGTTGCCCACCGCATCGTAGCCGTAGGAGGTGGTGAGCGGGGGCTCGTAGAGGCCATTGGAGGCGGACTGGAGGCGCCCGAGGGTGTCGTAGGTATAGGCGACCTGTGCCCCATCGCCACCGGCGGCGGCGTGGCTGGACTGCATGCCGGTGAGCAGGTTGCCCTGCCCTTCGTAGCTGTAGTGCAGGGTGGTCTCGGCGGGGGTGTCCGCAAACTGGGTAACGGAGGCGAGGCGCCCGAGGGTGTCGTAGGTCCAGAGGGTGGTGCCGGAGGCATCGGTCATGGAGGTGCGGCGGCCGGAGGCGTCGTAGGTGTAGGTGACACCGGTGGCGCCGGAGTGGCTGCCGCCGGGGGTCTCGGAGAGGAGCCAACCCTGGAGCGGATCGTAGGCGTAGGTGGTGGTGTCGCCGTTGAAGTCGGTGCGGGTGGCGGGCTTGCCCTCGGTGTCGTAGGTGGCTGACTCGGACTGGCCTTCGGGGAGGGTGCGGCTGGTGCGGCGGCCCATGTTGTCGTAGGCGTAGGTGGTGGTGCGCCCGAGCGCATCGGTCTGGCTGATCTGGCGGCCGGTGGTGTCGTAGGCGTAGGAGCCCTGCAACTTGAGTGCGCCGTTGATCATGCGCGAGACGGTGGTGAGGCGACCGGCGGCATCGTAGCCATAGGTGGTGCGCTTGCCTTCCTCGTCGACGCTGGCGGAGCGGCGGCCGGAGGCATCGAATTCGACGCTGGTGGAGCCGAGCAAGGTGCCGGAGGCATCGTAGTGGCTGGTGGTGACCGGGCGGTTGAGCGCGTCGTAGGTAGTGACGAGCTGGTTACCACTGGCATCGATGCGCGAGACCATGTTGCCGTTGAGGTCGTAGAAGAAGCGGGTCTCGTTGCCGAGGGCGTCGATCACGGCGGAGCGGCGGCCGGAGCATGAACAGGCGTCGTCGTACTCGTAGTAGGTGGGTGTGCCGCGCTCATCGAAGGAGACGAGCACGCGCCCGCCCGCATCGTAGATCTGCTCGGTGACCGTGGCGTAGGTGCCGGGTGCCGGGAGCGCGGTGGAGTGGATGTCGCCCGTGAAGTGGGTGAAGGTGTGGGTCTGGCGCCCGAGTGCATCGAAGCGGTGCAGGGTGACCACTCCCTCGCGGTCGATGGTGGCGATGAGGCGGTTTTCGGCATCGTAAACGCTCTCGTCGGTGGTGCCATCGGGGATAAGCAGACCCCAGGCACAGGTCATGTGCAGGAGTAGCATCCAGATTGGGAGGATCAACCGCATGAGGGAGGAATGATTTCAGACTACCCGATCCACCCCTCATCTGACAAGTCCGGAATCAGAGGGGGCCACAACATGGGGACGCGAGGCAGAATAATCAGGGATGCGTTCTCTGGCGGAATGAAAGACGGAACACTCACGTGTTCCGCTACGGGGAGGATGACTCAATTCAATCTTCCTTGGGGTTTTGGGGTCTATGCGTGAGAACATCTTCTTATTCAATCCAACAACACCTGTTCGGAACGCTTACGCGTCCCGCTACGGAAGAGCTCCGTGTTCTATGTAAGAGCCGCGAACGGGGTCAGTCCACGCATTCCAACATTTTTGGTTCTTTTCATGTCGGCTCGTTGCCCGATACGGTATTCCGATGGGAGCTGATCCGGCTGCTCACCGACTTCGCCGTCACCCAGAGCAGGCCCTTCGGTCTCCATGCGTGGGGTGGATGGCAGAATCGAGGCTTGTGGACGAGGCAGACTGGACCGGCTGGGATACATCAAAGAGGCAGGAATTGCCTCGATTCAAGCACGCCTTCCCCCACCAGACAAGCATGGAATCCGGAAAGGTTTTCCTGAAACATGAGTCATTGGATAGCCCTCTCGCAGTTCCAGATCCTTCTGACAAGAGAGACCGTCTGAAGGCGGGGCTCCAACAATCGTCCCTCCACCACAATCCGTGTTCATCATCCCCATCAGTGGTTGGTTCCATTTTCATCCGCAGATGGCGCGGATATCCGCAGATTATAAAAACCATTCTCCACCCTTCGTGCTCTCTGAGCCCTTAGTGGTTAAGATTCTTGAATTCTTCATACTACCTGCCGGTCAGCACGACCAACCCGATAGCAACTCGAAGATCGGAACACTCACGTGTCCCGCTACCGGGGAAATGCATCCGATCCATCTTCCTTGGGGTCTTGGGGTCTTTGCGTGAGAACATCTTCTTCTTCAAAATCCAACAACGCCGGGTCGGAACGCTTACGTGTTCCGCTACGGAAGAGCTCCGTGTTCCATGGGATCTTTGTGGCTAAGATTCTTTTTCCAATCCGAGAATCCGGGAAACGGAAATCTCACGATTTCCGCTACGAATCGAGGAACCTGACAATCTTCCTTTGGGGTCTTCGGGTCTTGAGTGAAGACGCTGCATGCAGCGTCAAACGGGCGTGAGGCAAATCTTCTTCAATCCTGTAGATCCTGCAAATCCTGTCCAAAAAAAGAAGAGGAACAGACAGGATGAACAAGATTAACAGGATGGATTTTAACATCGCTCGCGAGGCTCGCTATAAGCCCTTCGGGCCACATACGTTTTGCTTGCGCAAAACAACAGACTAAGCATTCCAATCTTGCGGAGGGGGTGGCTTCAGCCATCCTCAATTTCCAAACGTTAACAGCCGTTCAATCGGTTGCGGATGAGCGGGGACGCTCATCCCTACCCACAACAGACCCTTTCAATAGTAGCGGGAACATCCCTGTTCGCTTCCTTAGTTCCGAATCGACGTCCCAGGAATATGGCGAGCAAGGAAGCTCCCCTTACTCTGAAGAAAGCGACGGTCTTGATCATGAGCGTAGTCGCATGGCTGGTGCCTCGGCACGAGGTTTTAAGATGGGTTAACCACGAACGACCCGAAAACCACGAAAGATGAGGAAAACAATACTCAACCACTGATGCACACTGATAGACACTGATGGGAAGCTCTCCCGAGAGTTCCATCATCCGTTTTCATCATCCGCAGATGGACGCAGATAGAAGTTCGCCATTTC
>JAQVLM010000208.1 GCA_028704125.1 Opitutales bacterium | reverse complement strand
CGCTTCGGCGGATAAACTGTGATAAACCCCTTGGGGTTCGGAAGGGCCAAATACACATCATCCCCCTGCATCCTCCACTTGGAAGGAAGGGTCAGGCGGCCCTTGTCATCGATATTGTGACGATGCTCACCTGTGTAAACGACTGTATCCGGGGTTCCCATCCAAAAGTTCGTAATCGCGATCTCTCAGTTAACTTATGCCCCACTTTGCCCCACTTCACCCCCCTTTGTCAACACCTTCTCCCATTTCATTTCCCCATTAGCCGTATTTTTTGGTTAATTTCTTGTAAATTTCATCCTCTTATGCCGATTTCCGGCGATTTCATTCACATTTTTCACACATCCACGGACCCACTTCACTCCCACTCCTCCCCACCGGAGTTCCCCACTCCACCCCACGGGGGTTCCATATGATGCTTGCCTATTCCACCGGTTCTTGCCTAAAACAGGCACCTCGACCGCCTCGAATGGCGACCTAACCGGATCCAACACCTCCGTGAAAACCCACAAAATCCGCGCCGACGCGCTTCTACTCAACCTCGGGCTTGCCGGTTCGCGCTCGGAAGCCAAAGCCCTCCTGATGGCCGGGAAAGTCCGGCTCGGAACCGAGGTGATCGACAAAGCGGGTCGCCTACTGCCATCCGACGCCCCGCTGAGTGTGATTCAGCCTCCCCGTTTTGTGAGCCGTGGAGGCGAGAAACTCGAGGGCTTTCTCACCACCCACGACATCGCCGTTTCCGGCATGAGGGCACTCGACATCGGGGCTTCGACCGGCGGCTTCACCGATTGTCTCATTCAAAGGGGCGCAACGCATGTCACCTGCGTGGACGTCGGACGCAACCAGCTGCACCCGAAAATCCAAGCCCGGTCCGAAGTCACGAGCCTGGAAGGGATCAACGCCCGGAATCTCGATGGATCCCAACTCCCATACCAAGAGTATCCCATCATCGTGATCGATGTTTCCTTCATTTCCCTCAAGCGCATCCTTCTCCCGGCATGGAACGTCCTCTCAAACCGGGGACACCTGATCGCTCTGGTCAAGCCTCAGTTCGAGGCCGAAAAGGCCCTCATGGACAAATGCCGGGGCGTCATACGCGACACCGAGGTGAGCCTGTCAATCGCATCTGCCATACGGGACTTCGCGTGTTCAGAATTGCCGGCAGCAACCCTCATTGGATTCTCTCCATCGGTCATTCAGGGCGGAGACGGGAATCAGGAGTATCTGATGGGGCTCACAAAACAGGATTGTATTTGTTCCACATCTGTTCCATAAACCTCAAACATGCGCAGGATCCGATCGATCGCCATCGTTGTGAACCCCTCGAAAAAGGGGGCGACCGAGATTGCCCGGCGAATTGAATCAGAGGCCGCAAGGGAGCTTGCGAAGGTCCGGATAATTGAAAGCTTCCCGATCCCCCGGGGATCATTTGCTGAAACCGATCTATGCTGTGTGGTGGGTGGGGATGGCACGTTGCTCGGTGTGGTCCCGGAAGCGATTGAAAGCAACACCATGCTCTTGGGCGTCAATCTGGGGAAACTCGGGTTTCTGGCCACCTTCGATCCTGAAGACATCCTGCCGCGCCTGAAAGGAATCATTTCCGGTAACTATGGAATAGAGGAACGATCCCTACTCTGCTGCTCCGGACAAAACAATTGGGCGGCAACGGCACTCAATGACCTTGTGATCCGGTCCGGAACCGCCGGCCTGATCGGGCTAAGGGTTTTTGCGGACGATAGCCGTGTCAACGATTACTCAGCCGATGGGCTGATTATTGCCACGCCAACCGGATCGACAGCCTACAATCTATCCGCTGGAGGGCCCATCATCCACCCGGGGACACAGGCGATCAGCATCACACCGATTTGCCCCCATACACTGAGCAACCGGAGCATGATTCTGCCTGACCAGACCCACATCCGGGTTGAGATCGAATGCCCCCATGCCACTCGAAAACCCGAGGTAACGGTGGACGGAACCTATATCGAACACGAAGCCATCTTTCCCATTCACATCACGAGGGCACACAAAAAGCTTTCCCTCGTGCATGACTTCAATTACTCTTATTTCGAAATGTTAAGGACCAAGCTTTATTGGTCATGAATACCTCCAATATCTGAAAGTCTCATCATGTCAGAGTATTATATTAAGCAACCCGACACCGATCATGCCCGTGGTCCCTTGACAATTGAGCAACTGGCATCCCTTGCCGAGACCGGAACGGTAACGCAAGAGACGCTCTTGTATGATGAGACCAAGGAAAAGTGGAAACCTCTCTCCTCATATAGGGATCTCCTCCCACAGGTGTTTCCGGAGAAAAAACGAATTCAACTCAAGCGTGACACAGAAAAGCGCGGGTTTTTCGGGTTAGGAAAAAAAGAGGAAGATCCGGATCCTGACACCGGAGTCAATGTCGAATCGATTCTCGCTGCGGCTGAAGGTAAAACATCCGACACCAAACACAAATACGAGGCATTGGAGTCGATGGAGAGAGCGGCAAACATCGCCCTTCCCGGACTTGCGATACTATTGGCTATCAATGGTGTTGCTTTGGGATATCCTGAAATGAAAAGTATTTCCGCGCTGTTAAATGATGCTCCAATGTGGGCTATATTCACCCGCCCTTTCCTTCTTTTTGCAGTATTCGATATCTTCTGTGCTGTTCTAGCTATTCTGGCGGTATCCGAAACCTTCCCGCTCATAAGGGTTCGTGCTGGATTGGGCTTGGGATTCTTCGGTTTCACCTTTTGGGCATGGAGCAGTCCCTTGCTGTCGGTCATGGCAGCCATTGTTTGCCTTTGCATGTTTCTGGTGACGACCGTTAGACGAGACTTCTATATGAAGCTATCGGTAGTATTCGGAATAGTCTGTGCAATCGTTGTGGCATGGTTTTCCATATCCGGCATCCTTTCCCTGCCCGACGTGATTAACCTTTGAGCCTCAAGAAAACTGACATGATCTGAGCCGGCTCCAAAACCGGGCATGCCATTATCTCAAAAGTGAAGAACCATCGCCTCAAAAAGACCCGGCAATTGATTCAACGTCTCCCCCTGATTATTGGGCACGAGATTTGGCAATCGTCGGTGATCGGGGAAAAAAGCCTCAGAGGCAGGCTGTTTTCGGTTCTGCGCATCTTCACGATAACCTACCGGGGATTACAGGAAAACAATGTTTTCGGGCACGCCGCTGGGTTGAGCTACTATTCACTGATTGGAATGGGACCTCTCCTCGCGATCGGCATCATGATCTCGAGTTTCATGGTAAGTTCGCAGGAGGACGACTCCACGATTCGGGATGCGCTTGTAAAACTGGTTTATTTCATTGCTCCACCAACTCTTGAGTATTCGCGCCTCGAAGAAGCATCGGACACCACGCAAGTCGCTCCGGACAAACCAAGTGGTGAAACCAGTCCAACGGACACCACAGAAACGCAGTCTCCCGACGAGCTACCCCCTACTGGCCCGATGGCCCTGCCCAAGGACATTAACCCGCGATTGCTCGACCTGATCAACCAAATCGTGGACAGCGCCAAATCTGGCACTGTCGGGATCCTGGGATCGATTATGCTGATCGTGATCGGCATCCAACTCATCATCAGCGTGGAAAACACCTTTAACGGGATCTGGGGCATCAAAAAGGGACGCAGCTGGCTCCATCGGCTGGTCTTCTACTGGACAATCATATCGCTGGGAGCAGTCCTAGGGTTCGCCGCACTTTTTCTGGTGTCATACTCCACGATTCTACGCTTTCTGGACAAGCTCACCGTCGATCTGGCCATAGTCGATCTCAGCGTGATCCACGGACCCATGATTTCATTTGGGATCGTGATGATCCTACTGTCCGCATTCTACAAATTCATGCCCAACACCAAGGTGAACTGGTTTCCGGCTTTTGTCGGTTCGTTCTTCGTAAGCGCCCTGCTGTTCATCAACCACTACCTGTCCTTTCTATATGCGCAACGGGTCATCACAACGGGAAACCTCTATGGATCTGTCAGCATCGTTCTGGTATTCATGCTCGGGCTATACGTCTTTTGGGTCATCGTGCTTCTTGGAGGGCAGGTCACCTATTCGGTTCAGAACGTGAACAACCTTGCCAATCAACGGGCCTGGGAAAATATGAGCATCCGATCCCGAAAGGCGCTGTGTCTGGCATCCATGATCCTGACCGCACGCAGATTCCTCAAAAGGGAATCACCCCCGACTTCCGGCGAACTATCCAGCGCCCTTCACGTCCCCTCCCAGGTCATGAACAGCTGCTTGAACACCCTTTGCGAGATGAACTGGCTCGCACCAATCGAGCCGCTGCAAGATCAAGCGGTCAACGAAACCCGTTTTCAACCGTCCAGGCCACTTGACGAATACACCATTCACGACTTCGAAGTCGACTTTTTCAACTTGGGAAACAATGCCGGGGCAGAGGCCGTCATTGGACAAAGCCCACTGCTCTCCCGACTCCTCCCGGACGATGCCCTTCAGAACCCGGATTGCGGGCAAATCCCCATCTCACGACTCCTGGCAGAATCACCTGAGGCATTTCCGTCTTCCAGGCAATGATCCGCCGTTCCGTATTGGGGCCATTTAGGAAAGCGGAAAGCTTCATCCCCCCCGGATACGGTGCATGGCCCGCAACCGGAGCCGGTTCTCCTTTTTAGGTTGAACCTTCGGTATCTTTCAATTTATCCTGATTCTTCTTTTCGATCTGGTCGGCAGTGCCCTACTGCACATCAATCCGGAAAAGGAAAATTCTCAGCCCTGAACCCCTTTATTTTCTCATGCCTAAAGTAGGTGTTGTTCTCTCCGGATGTGGAGTGTTTGACGGTGCGGAAATCCACGAGTCGGTGTTAACACTGCTCGCGCTGGACAAAGCCGGAGCCGAAATCCTCTGCTTTGCTCCCGACATTCCCCAGACCCATGTCATCCAACACAACACCGGAGCCATCGCAACGGGTGAAACCCGGAATGTTCTGTCTGAAGCCGCAAGGATCACCCGTGGAGTCATCGAGCCGCTTTCCAACGCACACCCGTCCCTGATGGACGCGATCATATTCCCGGGCGGCTTTGGCGTTGCAAAAAACCTTTCTTCTTTTGCGTTTCAAGGAGCCGACTGCACCATCGAACCCGATGTTGCGCGGATCCTCAGGGACATGCACTCATGGGAAAAACCGATCGGAATGGCCTGCATTTCACCTGTTATCGCGGCCAAGCTTTTCGGAGCCGAGGTCACCATTGGAAATGATCCTGCTACGGCTGAAGCGATCCGCCAAATGGGAGGGAAGCACATCGAGAAGGGAGTCACCGAGATTCACGTTGACGATGCCCACCGGATCGTGACGACCCCCGCATACATGTGTGAGGCAAGCGTCAGCGAAGTCGCGATTGGCATCGAACGCATGGTTCATGCGGTTCTGGACATGGTCCGTTGAGTTCAAGGCATTCCGCCCTTGGGGTTAACACGCACGACACCCGGCGCAAATTGGGCCCGGGATTTTGCCATTGCCTTTGCGTGGCTTTCCATAACAATATTTGAATTTGATGATTCGTTCGCCTTGATTTTTTTCTGCCGGGATCCGCTGCCCGGATTGCTCTGATCCATGAATACGCCGAGAGCCATCGCAATACTGTGCCTGACGTTACTGACGTTGGCAGTCACAGGGAATGGGCAAACCACTCTCGACGAGCGGCTGGCAATGATTCCTGTGGATGATCTTCCCTTGCGCGAGCCCGTGGAGATCTACTGGGATTCGCATCAGGTTCCCTTCATCGTGGCGGCAAACAACCCGGATCTCGCATTCACGCTCGGATACCTTCATGCCCACCTTCGCCTGGGGCAGATCAAACTCCTGGCCATGCTCTCCCAAGGCAGGCTGTCAGAAATGTTTGGACCAGCCACAGCCAAGATCGATGCATCCCTGCGGGTCCTTAATCTCGGATATGCGTCCGAGGCCATCTACCTTTCCATGGATGATGCGACAAAGGAGTGGCTGGATCTCTTTGTGAAAGGACTCAACACATACCAGGAACGGATGGCGTCCCCACCACCTGAATATGCATGGCTTGGACTTTCTCCTTCCCCCTTCACCCCGATCGATATTCTCACAATCGGAAGGCTTGCGGGAGCGGATGTCAATTGGGGAAAGCTTCTGCCTTACCTCGAACATTCCGCCAAAGATCCCGAATCATGGCCTGACAGATGGGAAACGATCCGGATTCTAAATGAAAAGGGCATTGCTT